>QLUB01000007.1 GCA_018725205.1 candidate division NPL-UPA2 bacterium | reverse complement strand
CTGCTCAAACTTCGGTATGATGAAAAGACCCGTATGGCCGGCTCGGTCATGATTATTGTGGGTGATATCGCCCTCACAGCCGTACAGATATTGTCTATTAGTGGCATTCTCAGAGCTTACCTTAATGTCCCGGCCGAGACAGGGATGATCATCGGGGCCGTCATATTTGCGTCGATCGCATTTTATGGCGGCATGGTCGGAGTAGCATTTACGGATGCTGTTCAGGCAATCTTCATTGGGCTGGGCCTACTTGTTGGTGCAGTGATCGCTGTAGGATATGCTGGTGGATTATCTGGGTTGGCGGCTGGAGTTCCTGCCAACTACTTTACTCCTTTCGCGCACATTACACCTCTACACGCACTCGGCAATGCCATCGGAGTGTTTGGCACCGTGGCGGTCTGGCAATCTATCATCTTCAGCCGAACTTTCGCAGCAAAAGACCCCCAGACGGCAAAGCGCGGTGTATTGTTCCTCATCCCTACTTCAGCTTTTGCGTACGTTTGTGTAGGGTTCATGGGTTGGTCGGCGCGTGCAATCTTCGGCCCAGGATTAGCTCCGGCAACTGTGTTTGCCAGACTCATTACTGAGACCTTCCCTCCCGTCTTCGCCTTCGTGCTGCTAGCCGTTGTGGTTTCAGCCATAATGACAACAGCTAACTCAGTGTTACTCTCCATAGGTGTAAACATCACTAGGGACATCTATCAAAGGATACTTAGACCGCATGCACCCGACAAGGAATTGCTGAAAGTGAACCGGTACGCCGTTCTCGGTGTAGCTTTACTGGCTCTGGGGATGGCACTTACGATGCCAAACATCATTACCGCCCTCATGTTTACCTACACCATGTACGCCGCTGCCCTACTTATCCCCGTTTACGGGGGTTATCTGTGGCGAAGGGCGACATCTACAGGCGCCTTCCTGTCCTGCCTTTCCGGTGCTGGCGTGGTCCTCTTCTACCAGTATGTAGTCACACCGATGAACCCGGCTACAGCCACGGAGTTTTTCAAGTTGCTCAGGCTCATGCCCGCGATGCTGCCCGCATTGGGAGTTTCACTAACTATTTTTGTGGTAGCCAGCCTGCTGACTCCCCCTCCCAGTGCCCAACAGCTCGAGGTATTTGACGTCTAGAAAACTGGAGGATTGAAATGAAACTTTCCGAGCTGACATGGGAAGAAGCTAGAGCATTCAACGCCAAAATCATTCTTCTTCCCATTGGGTCGCTTGAGCAACATGGGTACCATCTGCCTCTAAACAACGATACCTTTATTGCTGAGAAGTTAGCTGACTGCATTGCCTCCAAAATGAATGCTCGCGGCTGTCCTACCCTCGTGGCACCGTCAATACCTGTAGGTCTGTCTGGACACCACATGGAGTTTTACGGTTCCCTGACACTGAGTACAGAAACCTTCCAAGCAGTTGTTAGGGAGATATGCGTAGGCCTCGGGCAACACGGTTTCCGGAACATCGTCATTGTGAATGGACATGGCGGCAACTCGTTTGCTCTACGCAATACCATCACCAGCCTTCCTGCCTCCATGCAAGCCAAGGTTCTCGAGTACTGGCGTCATCTAACCCCCGACTCTATCAGCGAAATCGAAAGTGCCTTCTTCTGCCACGCTTGTGAGGGAGAAACATCATTGAGCTTAGCACTAGGACAGCTTGCGCATATGGATAGAGCTGTCTGCAACTATCCTGCAGGCGATCATTCAGCATACAACTTGCTCGACAGCCTGGGGGAGACGAGCCTTTCACTCCCCCCGATTCACACCATCTCACCCTCGGGTGTCATTGGGGACTCCACGTTGGCAAGCAGGCGAAAAGGTGAAAAAATCTTGTCTGCCGTGATGCCTCAACTGCTAGATGCGCTTACAGACGGCCTAGAACTTTGACGGCAACAGGCGGTGGCGTGATGCACCAAGCACTACGCTGCCGCCTGTAGTCATGAAACTGTCTTCTGCGCACCCGGCAAAACTGCCTTGTGAATTAGCGTATTGAGCTATATAGTTAGACTACAGTCTATATGAAGAACCCCTAGGGGGTGTGGCTCTGTTCGGCTACATAACCAATATTCAACGCTTCTGCACTCATGATGGTCCGGGGATTCGCACTACAGTATTCCTCAAGGGATGCCCTCTTTGTTGTTGGTGGTGCCATAACCCAGAAGGTCTGCAAAGTTCCCCGCAATTGACGATCGCGCCGGATAAGTGTCTCCGCTGCGGCATGTGCGTGACCACCTGCCCCACCGGTGCCCTCACTCTATCCCGAGCGGGACTGAACATTCAGCAGGCGTTCTGTAAACACTGCGGCAACTGCCATCTCATCTGCCCCTCCGAAGCTTTGCAGCTCATCGGTAGACAGGCAACAACCCCAGAGGTTATGTCTGAGGTGCAGAAGGACAGGGTATTTTATGAGGCAAGCAACGGCGGCGTAACGTTCTCTGGCGGAGAACCCCTCTCTCAACCGGAGTTTCTGCTTGAGCTGCTTAAAGCATCCCGCTCCCTAGGCCTACATACCGCCGTAGACACCTCAGGACACAGTCCATGGAGCGTCCTCGAGCGAGCCGCACCCCTTACAGACCTTTTCCTCTACGACATCAAGCATATGGACAGCGGCAGACACCAAGAAATGACCTGTGTACCAAACGAGCTAATACTCTCTAACCTCCGCAAACTGTGCCGCGTCCACAACTGCGTCATCCTGCGCATCCCCATTATTCCTAGCTACAACGACACCAGCGAAAACCTGTCTAAGACCCGCAACCTTGCTCTGGAACTAGGTGTTAAGCAGGTTCACCTGCTCCCCTACCACACTATCGGCATCGGTAAGTATCAACGATTAGAGCTCGCTAACAGATTGCCTGCCCAGAGCCCGCCCACTGAGTCTCATATGGCCGTAGTCGCCGGGCTTTTGGCGCATCCATCTCTGCAAGTAAAGATAGGGGGTTAAACGTGGTGAACGTTGCTGTGCACGGTTACAATGAGCGGGTCCGCAAACTCCGCGACCAAAGCGAAAGCGCCGTCCCACGTATTAGCCTAGAAAGAGCTAGGCTAGTCACCCAGAGCTATGAAAGTAACGCCGGAAAGGTTTCCACCCCAGTGTTGCGAGCTCTGACTTTTCAGCATATCTGCGAAAACAAGACCATCTGCATTAATCCCGGAGAACTCATTGTGGGAGAGCGCGGCGAAGCACCGCAAGTTGCTCCCACCTACCCAGAACTTTGCTGCCACAGCCTTTCAGATATGCAGGCGATGCATGACAGGGAAAAGATTTCGTTTAAAGTAGATAAAGAAGCCCAGAAGCTCCAAGCGGAGTACATCATCCCCTACTGGCAGGGTCGCTCCATGCGGGATTTACTATTTAACCGCATGGACGATGCTTGGCAGGCCTGTTACAGCGCAGGTGTTTTCACAGAGTTTATGGAACAACGTGCTCCGGGGCATACCGTGGGTGACGACAAGATCTTCCGCAAAGGGTTCCTAGACCGCATCACCGAGATTGAGCAGCATCTTTACGCGCTCGACTACCTTAAAGACCGCGATGCGTTCGATAAGGCTGAGCAGCTAAAGGCCATGGCAATTTGCGCCCGGGCCATTATCCGTCTGGCCGAACGTCATGCTGAGCAGGCTGTAGAGCTTGCCAAGCAAGCAGACGACGCGAATTGTAGGGCTGAGCTCGAGCGTATTGCCTCCATATGTTCGCGTGTTCCCGCCCATGCGCCCCGCACCTTCCGTGAAGCCCTGCAGGCCTACTGGTTTGTTCATCTTGGTGTAATTACCGAACTCAACACCTGGGATGCCTTTAGCCCCGGCAGGCTGGACCAGCATCTGTTGCCCTTCTACCAAGCGGAACTGGCCTCCGGGACTCTCACCCGCGATGGGGCTAAAGAGCTATTGGAGTGCTTCTGGGTGAAGTTCAACAACCAGCCCGCTCCCCCAAAAGTGGGTGTTACCCTGCAGGAAAGCGGCACCTACACCGACTTCGCCACCATCAATGTAGGAGGGCTAAAAGCCGATGGGGCTGACGGCGTCAACGAAGTCTCTTATCTTTTGCTCGAAGTAATAGATGAAATGCGTTTGCTGCAGCCAAGCTCAAACATTCAGGTAAGCCGCAAAAGCCCTGACCGGTTTATTCTCAAGGCGGGGGAGATCATCCGCAAGGGATGGGGGCAACCATCTGTCTTTAATGCTGATGCCGTCGTTCTGGAGCTGCTTCGCCAAGGCAAGTCTATCGAAGACGCGCGTTCAGGTGGTACCAGCGGTTGTGTGGAGACCGGGGCCTTTGGCAAGGAAGCATATATCCTCACCGGTTACTTCAACCTCGTAAAGATACTGGAAGTGACACTTAGCAACGGGGTGGACCCTCGCACCGGCAAGCAGCTCGGTCTTAAGACCGGCGCGGCGGAAGGCTTCGCTTCGTTTGAAGATCTACTAGGGGCCTTCCATGCCCAGATGCGCTACTTCTTAGATGTCAAGATCAAGGGCAACAACGTCATCGAAAGGCTTTACGCAACTTATATGCCCGCCCCCTTCCTATCGCTGGTAATCGATGACTGCATCAAGCAGGCAAGGGACTATAACGCTGGTGGAGCGAGATACAACACCGCCTATGTTCAGGGTGTGGGCATCGGCTCCATCACCGACATGCTCTCCGCAATTAAGTGCCACGTCTTTGATAGGCACACCCTGAATATGGCCGATCTCCTCCACGTCCTTAAGCAAGACTTCGCCGGGCAGGAGCATATCAGGCTCTTGCTCCATAACAAGACCCCCCGTTACGGCAATGACAACGACTACGCCGACGATATCACGCTCAGGGTTTTTAACATGTTCCACGACGAGGTTAACGGCCGAGTAACCCCGGGAGGGGCTACTTACCGGATTAACTTGCTGCCGACCACATGTCACGTCTACTTTGGCTCAGTAGTTGGGGCCACCCCGGACGGGCGCAAGGCGGGCACACCTCTGTCCGAGGGAATCTCCCCGGTTCAGGGCACAGACCGCCTGGGCCCCACGGCTGTCCTTAAATCTGCTTCCAAAATGGACCATACCCGCACCGGTGGTACGCTACTCAACCAGAAATTCTCCCCTGCGGTGCTCGCCGGGCAGGAGGGTCTAGAGAAGCTCACCGCCCTGATTCGGGCCTACTTCACACTCGACGGCCATCACATTCAATTCAACGTCGTTGACGCCACTACTTTGCGCGAGGCGCAAGCACGCCCCGATGATTACAGGAACCTAATCGTCCGTGTGGCGGGTTACAGCGACTACTTCATCAACCTAAGTCGCGCCTTGCAGGACGAAATCATCGCTCGCACCGAACACCAGGCGCTATAAGGCTGCACAGCATGAACAAGAAAGCCGCCAGCGCTAAGAAAACCAAGCAAAGAATCCTCAAAGTCGCCTTTAAGCTTTTTGCCGCTAAAGGATACAAGCATGTCCCCGTCGATGAGATCATAGACCTTGTAGAGCAACTCCCCACCATCACTACCGGTGTGGAAGCCCGTTGGTGCATACGCAAATTTGATTTCGACATCGTTAAATTCGGCAGCTCCTTAGTGTAAGTCTTTGTCAATGGAATACTGGCCGTAAAGCTACCTAGCTCAATTGGATAAATGGAGGATACATAGTGACGAAAGCACCCGCCGATTTCCGTTACGGGCAGCCACCCCAGTCTAAGCGAGACGCGGCAGACTATGTTCCAAATCTTAACACGTTAGTCCCGGCCCGCTCTAGCGAAATGCGGGAGGTGGTGGAGCGGTTCGCCCTTGACCGCGAGGCACTGCTTAGGTTCTACGATGTGCCCCGCTCTCACCTGCAACTCTCCCGACTTAAATCTTTCTACCGGGCATGGCAAAAGAGCCTTGAGGAAATAGCATACGATGACCTTAGCGTGGGCGGTCGCATTGATTGGCATCTGCTGAAGAGCAAAATCAAATACCTACTCGCACTGGTGGAGCGCGACGAGAAGAACAACAGCGAGATAGCTGACCTACTACCGATCATCGAAGATGTGGCGACGCTCCAAGCGAACCGCCGCCAGTTTGAACCACTGGACGCGAGCGCGACCGCACTATCCCTGACTGAGATGCACAGGAAGCTCACAAAAACCACTGCGGAATCTGCAGAGGCCGGCACTGCAAAGAGAAGCGTGGCCCAGCGGGCCGCCAATCGTATCGCTGATCTGAAAAATGTGCTGGATGACTGGTTCAAATTCTACGATGGGTATGACCCATACTTTAGCTGGTGGAACCGTACCCCCTACGCCTCCCTGATCACTGCACTGGACAATTACCACCGCTTCCTGCGCGAGACACTCGTTGGGGCCAAACCTGGGGAGGATGAGCCGATTATTGGCGACCCCATCGGCCGAGAGGGGCTGGCGGTAGATCTCGAGCACGAAATGATCCCCTACACCCCAAGCGAGCTCATCAACACCGCCGAGCAGGAGCTGGCCTGGTGTATGGAGGAATGGAAGCGAGCCGCACGGGACATGGGGCTTGGCACGAACTGGAAGGCTGCTCTGAGCCGCACCATGAACGACCACCTCGCCCCCGGACAACAGCCCTTGCTTATCGCCAGCCAGGCATATGAAGCAGTTGACTACATTACCAAGCGCGGTCTGCTCACTGTTCCACCATTGGCCATCGATATCTGGCGCATGGCCATGATGACTCCCGAGGCCCAAAAGACTAACCCTTTCTTCCTCGGAGGCGAACAAATCCGGGTATCCTTCCCAACCGACTCCATGGGCCATAACGACAAGGTAAGTAGTCTGCGGGCCAACAACATCCATCTCGCCCGGGCAACGGTGCAGCATGAGCTCATTCCAGGCCATCACCTGCAGATGTTCTCAAGGGAGCGCTTCAACCCACACCGCAAGGCCTTCGATACCCCCTTCTGGATTGAAGGCTGGGCGCTCTGGTGGGAGTTCTTGCTGTGGGATCTGGGCTTCCCTGTTACCCCCGAAAACCGAGCGGGCATGCTGTTTTGGCGTACACACCGCTCTGCGCGCATCATCTTCTCCCTGAACTTTCACATCGGCGAGTGGAGCCCTGAGGAGTGCATAGAATTCTTAGTGGAAACGGTGGGACACGACCGCCACACCGCCACCGGAGAGGTGCGCCGCTCCTTTAACGGCAACTACCCCCCGCTCTACCAAGCTGCCTATATGATTGGTGCCATTCAGATTCGCGCCCTGCATAGAGAACTTGTAGCCGTCGGCCGCATGCCCCTGAAGGAGTTTCATGACAGCATAATTGCAGGCAACCTGATGCCCATCGAAATGGTGCGGGCTAATTTATCTGGCACCCTGCTACCGCGGGACTATCAGACCAACTGGAAGTTCTGCGGGGAGTCCCCCTAAGCAGCATTAGGGACGAAAAGGAACGGAGTCCTCCCCTGTAAAGGAGAGGACTCGTTTTTGCTAGGCTTTGTGTAAACCTGCGGAGTCGGTCTATCTCTTCGAGAACTGGGGTGCGCGGCGAGCCTTTTTGAGGCCGTACTTTTTGCGCTCGACCATACGCGGGTCACGCGTGAGCAACCCGGCCTTTTTTAGCGCGGGGCGGGACTCTGCATCCTGCAGCGTCAGGGCGCGGGCGATGCCGTGCCGGATGGCACCAGCTTGACCGGAGATGCCGCCACCGTGCACCGTAGCGATAACATCGTAGTTACCGACGGTGTTGGTGAGGACGAGGGGCTGACGGACAATGAGCTTAAGTGTTTCCAGCCCAAAGTACGCGTCAATCGGCTTCTTGTTGATGACAATGCTGCCGGAGCCGGGAAGCAAACGCACCCGCGCTACCGCAGTTTTTCTGCGACCTGTTCCGCGAAACTGAATACTAGCCATGCCTTATCCTCCTCCCCTAACCTTTGAGCGTCCACACGGCGGGCAATTGTGCGGCATGAGGGTGTTCTGACCCGCGGTAAACCTTCATTTTCTTGCCTTGTGTGCGTCCGAGGGTATTGTGGGGCAACATGCCTTTGACGGCCTTTTCAATCACAAATTCGGGTTTGGTTCGCATTAGTTCCCCGTAAGGTGTGGCGCGAAAACCACCGGGGTAACCGGAATGCCGGTAATACTTTTTGTCGGCAAGCTTGTTCCCTGTAAGCTTGACCTTTTCCGCGTTTACAACAATAACAAAATCGCCTGTGTCAAGATGCGGTGTGAACTCGGGCTTTGTTTTGCCGCGCAAAATAGCGGCGACCTCGCTAGCGAGGCGTCCGAGCGACTGGTTGGTAGCGTCAACTACCCACCATTTGCGTTCCACCTCTCCCGGCTTGGCGATATATGTGCTGCGCATGGGTTCCCTCCTACTAGGTGCATATTAGACAACGCACTCGGGCGGTTCGGGGCTCAATCGAACCACTAAGTATTTTATACCTACAAGTCGAGCTTGTCAATGGCCGCAAAAAACGGGTTGTACTCCACCGCCACGAGATACAGCCCGTGGGCGGGCGCGGTGGTAAAGGCGAGCGGACGGCGACCGCTACTCAAGGCTTGTGAGATATCTGCCGCAGCAGCTCGGCATTTACCTACGGCGACCAGCGCTCCTACCATGTTTCGCACCATGCGGTAGAGAAACCCATTCCCATTAAATTCGACCGCCAGCGTGTCACCTTCTCGCTTGAGTTTCACGTCGTTTATGGTGCGCACGGTGGTCGTAACGCTGCTGTCACTCGCGCAAAACGCCTTAAAGTCGTGCGTCCCCACGAAAAGCGGTAAGGCTTCTGCTATTCCCTCTACATCGACCTTAGTTCCAGTCTGCCAAGCTCGATGGCGGAGGATTGGACTGGGGCTGTCGCGCAGTAAAGCCAGATAGCGATAGACTTTGCCCGTAGCGGAAAATCTCGCGCGAAAGCTATCCGGCACTTCTTCGGACTGGAGCACTTTCACGTCTTCGGGCAGGCATGAGTTGAGGGCGACCGCTAACTTCGCAGTGGGAATGCTTGTCGTGAGGCAGAGGCTCGCCACCTGCCCCAAAGCATGCGTGCCTGCGTCGGTACGCCCTGCCCCCTCGACACTCACCGTGTGACCCGTTAGGCGATACAGCGCGTCTTCTAGTGTGCCCTGTACGGTACGTTGTTTGGGCTGCACCTGCCATCCCGCGAAGTCTGTACCGTCGTACTCGAGGGTAAGCTTTATTTTCATAGGGCTAGCGCCACAGCGCTGATTACCACAAAACTTGCCACGGCGTAAGCGTCTAGACCGGAATACTTGAGGACCTTGTACTTGGTGCGCCCTTCCCCGCCGCGGTAGCACCTCGCTTCCATAGCCATGGCTAGTTCATCTGCGCGCCGAAAGGCCGAGATAAAAAGTGGTATCAGGAGGGGCAGCAAGCTTTTCGCTCGCTTAAGCAAGCCCCCGCTCTCAAAGTCTGCCCCGCGTGCGAGTTGCGCTTTCATAATCTTCTCCGCCTCTTCTAGGAGTGTAGGGATAAAGCGCAAGGCGATGGTCATCATCATGGCCAGTTCGTGTGCAGGCACGCCAAATCGCCGTAGCGGTCTTAGAGCCACCTCAATGGCATCGGTTAAGGCAATGGGGGAGGTAGTTAACGTCAGGACTGACGTGGACAGCACAAGTAACACCAGCCGGAAGGCAAGGAGAAATCCCTGTGTTACCCCACCTGAGTAGATGCGCACAAACCAAAACGACACGAGCTCTACGCCTTCACGGGACGTAAACACGTGCAGCACCACGGTGAGCGACAAAATCATCAAAATGGGCCGCAGCCCCCGCAACACCATCTTCACCGGGACTTGAGACAGCCAGATAACCAGTAACGATGCTAGCCCCAGTACCGAGTAGGAAAGCCAACTCGTCGCGATAAACAGGACCATGATGTAGGCGAACGACATCCCGAGTTTAGTGCGGGGGTCGAGGCGATGGACTACACTTGCGCCGGGGAAGTACTGCCCAAGGGTTACGTTTGCCAGCATGCTCACGCGCCGCCACCCCTTTCGCGCCAAGCTGCAACAATGAACTGGCGAGCTTCCTCTAGGGTTAGAGCAACGGCCGGAACACTCCAGCCCGCTAACCGCAAGCGCCGCAAAACCTCTGTGGCCTGCGGGACACCTAGCCCAATTGTAGCGAGATTCTCGGCATGACGGAACACCTCGCGCGGCGATCCGTCATGTAAAATTCCCCCCTCATGCATGACCACCAGCCGATTCACCAAGCGGGCCACGTCTTCCATGCTATGCGAGACCAGAATCACCGTGATGCTTCGCTCGCGGTGAAGTGCGCTAATGCGTGCCAAAACGTCGTCGCGCCCCCGTGGGTCTAGTCCTGCCGCCGGTTCGTCGAGAATCAACACTCGGGGGCGCATGGCCAAAACACCGGCAATGGCTACCCGGCGCATCTGGCCGCCTGACAGCTCAAAGGGACTTCTCTCTTTCATCTCCAGCGGCAACCCTACAGTTAGCAGTGCCTCATCTACGCGCGCCGCTGCTTCATCTGGGGCTACGCCTTGATTTAGCGGCCCAAAGGCGATATCTGCCGCCACTGTTTCGGCGAACAACTGATGTTCGGCAAACTGAAACACAAGCCCCACCGATTGTCGTAAGGGGCGAAGCCGTACGCCTTTGTCGGTGGTAGTGATCTCGCCCACCGTAACGGTTCCTTGGGTGGGTTTTAGTAAGCCATTGAGCAATTGCACCAACGTAGATTTGCCGGAACCGGTCTGCCCGATAATGCCGACAAATTCGCCGTCGGCGATCGTCAAATCTACGCCTCGCAAAGCTTGGCGTTCAAAAGGCGTACCCGGTGAGTAAATGAAGCTAACGTTCTTTAGTTGGATTGGCATAAGGCATTAACCAGCTGAGCTGCAGTAAGAATGCCGTCGGGCAAAGGCAGCCCACTCCTCTGTAATTCTTTAGCTAATTTAGCGGCTAGCGGTACATCTAACCCCAGAGATTCTAGGAGCTCAGGCTGCGAGAACACTTCCGCAGGCGTGCCTGTGGTAACCACGCGCCCTTCGTCCATTGCGATCACGCGGTGAGCAAGCACGGCTTCATCCATGTGGTGGGTAATGAGCACGGTGGTCATCTTCGCGGCGCTTCGCAGCGCGAGGATAGTATCTATGACTTCCGCCCGACCCACAGGGTCTAGCATAGCTGTAGCCTCATCTAGAACCAAGAGCTTAGGATGCATGGCCAAAACACCGGCAATGGCGACTCTCTGTTTCTGTCCGCCGGAAAGCAAATGTGGGGCGTGATTGCGATAAGGCAGCATATTTACTTGCTTAAGCGCCGCGTCCACTCTCTTCGCAATCTCCGGTGTAGGCACGCCGAGGTTCTCCGGGCCGAAAGCTACATCCTCGTCAATCACTGTGGCCACAATCTGGTTGTCCGGGTTCTGAAAGACCATCCCCACGGTCTGTCTAATGCTCCACAACAACCGCGCGTCCTGCGTGTCCATGCCCATCACCAGGACGTGGCCCTCAGTTGGCAGTAATATGGCGTTAAGATGCTTGGCGAGGGTAGACTTGCCTGAGCCATTGCGCCCGATAATCGCTACGAACTCGCCTTCGTCAATATGGATGTCTACGCCGCCGAGCGCGTAGGTGTCGCCGTCGTGCCCACGATAGACATGGTGAAGACCCTTGATTTCAATGATGCTGGGCACCCCCATTCATCACACTACGGTACCCTGACCTCGCAAAAAGAAAGCCGGTGGGGGTTAGTCCACCAGCTCAATAATCGCCTGCGGTGCGGAGTCGCCGCGCCGCACGTCGGTCTTCATGATGCGAGTGTACCCACCCTCGCGCGATGTGTATTTTGGTGCGATTTCCGTGAACAGCTTGGTTACTACGCCCTCATCAAACAGATAGCTTAGCGCTTGGCGCCTCGCATGAGGATCTCCACGTTTCCCAAGCGTTATAAGCTTTTCGCTGATGCGCTGGACTTCCTTCGCCCGTGTCTCCGTGGTTTCCATGCGCCCCTGACGTAAAAACGCTGTAGCCAAGTTGCGCAACATGGCGCGCCGGTGGTTGGTCCGGCGCCCTAGTTTGCGGTAAGACATATACTCACTCCCTACTCTTCGCTCTTCTTGAGGTAGAGACCTAGGTCAGCTAGTTTGTGTTGTACCTCTTCGAGCGACTTCTTGCCAAGGTTCCTGACCTTCATCATTTCTTCTTCGGTCTTGTCTACTAGGTCTTGCACTGTGTTAATGCCAGCCCGCTTGAGGCAGTTGAAAGAGCGCACCGACAGGTCAAGCTCCTCAATGGTCATCTCATGCAGCCTTTCCCGCGGGTTATCGCCACGGTCGGCTAGAGTCTTGGTAGTCTCTGCCTTTTCCGTCAGGGACACAAACAGGCGCAGATGATCACTCATAATCTTGGCCCCGATGCTGATAGCCTCTTCCGGAGTAAGGCTGCCATCTGTCCAAACCTCTAATGACAGCCGATCGTAATTCGTGTGTTGTCCGACACGCGTCTTATCCACCGTGTAGTTAACTCGCGTGACCGGCGTGAACACCGAGTCCATAGGTATGACCCCGATGGGCTGGTGCTGTTTCTTGTTGCGCTCGGCGGAAACATACCCTCGTCCTGGGGCGACCGCAATCTCCGCAAAGAAACGTGCGTCCTCGTCGAGCTTGGCAATCACAAGTGAAGGGTTGAGAATCTCGACATCGGCGTCAGCGATAATGTCTGCCGCCGTAACTACGCACTCACCCGTCTTTGCGATCCGGAGCATTTTTTCTCCGCTGCCGTGCAGACGGAGTCGCAGCGTCTTCAGGTTCAGAACAATCTCTGTTGTGTCTTCGACTACCCCGGGGATAGTCGAAAACTCGTGCAAGACGCCTTCAATTTTAACAGATGTGACTGCGGCTCCGGGTAACGAAGAAAGCAGTATGCGCCGCAGTGCATTCCCCAAAGTAGTGCCGTAGCCCCGCTGTAAAGGCTCTACAATGAACTTTCCATAGCTTGGTGTAACCTCTTCGCGCTGCACCCGCGGTACTTCCATGGCTAATTCTAACATTTAGGCGATTACCCTCCTTACCTTCCCATCTACGCCTTGGTCTAAGCTCGGGTCGCCTTATCTCGAATACCTTTCCACGATCAAGTGCTCGCGGACCGGAATGTCAATGTCTTCGCGCTTAGGCAGTCCGACGATAGTTGCACGTGCCGCGTTCAGTTCTACAGAAATCCAAGGAACCACTCTCCGACCGCGCATGGACTCAGCATACTCCTGAAATAGGGGGATAGACAAACTCTTTGTGGCCACGACAATAACATCGCCCTCTTTGACTAGGTACGAGGGGATATTAACACGATGCCCATTCACGGTGAAGTGACCGTGGCGCACTAGTTGGCGTCCTTGACTGCGGGAGTCGGCAAAACCTGCCCGCGTAACCACATTGTCTAGTCTAAGCTCAAGGAGCTGCAACAGACGCTCGCCGGTGACGCCTTTCTCGCGTGCGGCCTTGGCGAAGTAGAGACGGAACTGGCGCTCGAGAACCCCATAGATGCGACGCGCCTTTTGTTTCTCACGTAGCTGCAGGCCATATTCCGTTGCCTTCTTGCGCCCTTGGCCATGTTGCCCGGGAGCATAGGACCTGCGGTCAATGGCACACTTACCGGAGTAGCAGCGCGTGCCTTTTAGAAAAAGCTTGATCCCCTCGCGCCTGCACAACCGGCATACCGGACCTGTATATCTTGCCATCTTGCTTTACACCTCCAAAGATTAGACGCGACGGCGCTTGGGCGGACGGCAGCCATTGTGGGGTACCGGGGTTACGTCCTTAATAGAACTAACCTCGAGCCCTGCGGCCTGCAGGCTGCGAATGGCAGCTTCCCGCCCTGAGCCAGGACCCTTGACATGGACTTCGACTTCTTTCATGCCTTGGTCCATTGCCGTCTTGGCACAGGTTTCAGCAGCAATCTGGGCAGCAAAAGGGGTGCTCTTGCGTGAACCCTTGTATCCGGCATTGCCAGCGGAAGACCACGATATGACATTGCCGGCGCGATCCGTAACAGTGACTACCGTATTGTTAAAAGTTGACCTAATGTGCGCTACGCCAAACTCCACATTCTTGCGCTCGCGGCGCTTGACTTTAGCCGCAGCGGCCTTACGTTTTGCCATGCGTTTTCCCTCCTCCTTCGACTACTTACGCTTCACACCAACCGTACGGCGGGGGCCTTTACGGGTGCGAGCGTTAGTCTTGCTGCGTTGCCCGCGTACGGGCAGACCGCGGCGGTGACGTAAGCCACGGTAGGAGCCGATCTCAATTAGCCGCTTAATGCTAGCTGTGACTTCGCGGCGGAGATCTCCCTCTACGATGTACCCTTTGTCAATCGTCTCACGCAGACGCGACACTTCCTCCTCCGTAAGGTTACGGACGCGAGTGTCGGGGTTTACTCCGGTAACATGCAAAATGCTGTTGGAACGGCTGCGGCCGATACCGAAAATGTAGGTCAAGGCTATCTCTACGCGCTTCTCTCTTGGCAGGTCAACACCTGCAATGCGAGCCATCTCTTCTTATCCACCTCCTGTTAGTGTTATCCTTGCTTCTGCTTATGAGTTGGTTCCTCACAGATTACCATGACTCGCCCCTTGCGGCGAATCAGCTTGCACTTCTCGCACATGCGCCTCACTGAAGGTTTGACTTTCACGTCTGTTTGCCTCCTTGCTCCGAACAAGCCTACTTGTGCCGGTAGATTATTCGTCCGCGGGTTAGGTCGTAGGGGGAAAGTTCCACGGTCACGATGTCGTGTGGCAAAATGCGAATGAAGTTTATGCGTATCTTACCCGACACGTGAGCCAAGATTCTGTGGCCATTGTCTAGCTCTACCTTAAACATGGCATTAGGCAATGCTTCGGTCACCTTGCCCTTTACCTCAATTACATCATCGCGCTTGGTCATGCAACTATCACTCCTCCCTCACTGCCCCTCAGAGTCTGGTTAGTATCTCAGGCCCGTTTTCGGTAACCGCCACGGTATGCTCAAAGTGAGCAGAACGACCACCATCTTTAGTTACTACCGTCCAGTTATCCGCAAGCACTTGCGTGAGCGACCCCCCCGTGTTGACCATTGGCTCGATGGCCAGCACTAGGCCGGGAGTGAGCCTAGGACCTCGTCCCGGACGTCCGAAGTTAGGCAATTGAGGTTCTTCATGCATGGCCCGGCCAATACCGTGTCCGACAAATTCCTTAACTACGGAAAAGCCGTTTTCCTCGGCATGGGACTGTATGGCGAACGAAATATCGGTTAGGTGCCCGTTCAGCACACATTGCAGAATGCCTTTCTCTAAACACTCGGCCGTGACCTTGATAAGACGAGCGGAAACTTCGTCCACTGAGCCTACGGGGAAAGTGCGCGCTGCATCACCGTAATACCCATTGATTTCCGCTCCAATGTCAATACTAATAATATCGCCATCAGACAGCGTTTTCAAACCCGGAATTCCATGGACAACTTCATTGTTAATTGACGTACAGATACTAGCTGGATATCCGCGGTATCCTTTGAAGGCAGGCCGCGCACCGCGCCTAAGCATGATGTCCTCAACCAATTGATTTAGCCTAGCAGTGGTTACGCCGGGGACAATGGCCTTCTCCACTTCGTCTAGGGCTTCGGCTACCACCCGTCCGGCTTCGCGCATCATGGCTATTTCACGGTCGGATTTGAGTACTATCATGTCTTACCCTAAGCAGTTCCCTGAGCCTCTCTGTAACTACGTCAATCGGCAGCAACCCGTCAATGTTCTTAAGCAGGCCGCGCTGTCTGTAATGCTCAATGAGTGGGGTCGTCTGACGGCTGTATACAAGCAATCTGCTCCTTACCGTCGCTTCGCTGTCGTCAACGCGCTGGTACAATGCCCCTCCGCACAATCCACACGCTTCGCCTTGCGACGATGGGTGGAAGAGGCGGTGATAGGTTGCGCCGCACACCTTACATACTTGCCGACCGGTCAAGCGCCATATCAGATCTTCCTCCGGCACCTCGATGTTTAACACAGCCGTCAGCCCTTTGCGCAGCTGACCTAGGACATCATCAAGCGCGCCGGCTTGGGGCAGAGTTCGCGGGAAACCGTCAAGTAGAAATCCGCGCGCTGTGTCGTCGGCGGCTAGGCGCTCGGCTACAATGCCGATGGTTACTTCGTCAGGCACCAGTTCGCCGCGCTCCATAAAGGACTTGGCGGAGAGACCTAAGGGTGTTTGGGCCTGCACAGCCTGACGGAACATGTCGCCGGTTGAAATGTGGGGCACGCTAAACTCCTTGCAGAGCACAGCCGCTTGTGTACCTTTACCGGCACCGGGGGCCCCTAGGAGAATTACGTTCATCTCGTTCATCCCGCAGCCTACTTCATAAAGCCGCGGTAATTGCGCATGACAAGATGACCCTCAATTTGCTTCATGGTCTCAAGCGCAACGCCCACTACGATCAAGAGTGCGGTTCCGCCAATGCCGACGTTCACTCTCACCAAGCCGGAAAGAGCAAGCGGCAGGATGACGATCAGCGCTAAGAATGCGGAACCCACTAGCGTCAAGCGGTTTACCACCCGGAAAAGAAAATCCGCAGTCGTACGCCCCGGTCGCACGCCGGGGATGGCCCCACCGTGCTTCTGCATGTTCTCCGCCATGTCCTTGGGGTTAAACTGCAGGAACGTATAGAAGTAGCTGAACACGAAAATCAGGAACACATACAGCACGTTATGCAGCCATCCGCCAAACGCCAGCGCCTCTGCTATGCCTTGCACCCACGGCGCTCTGGTGAACTGAGTGATTACTTGCGGAAACATCAAAAGCGAGGAGGCAAAGATAACGGGGATAACACCCGCTTGATTAACGCGCAAAGGGATGTGGGTGGTCTGCCCGCCGTACATCTTGCGTCCGACTACGCGCTTGGCATACTGCACAGGGATGCGGCGCTGACCTTCCTGCACCCACACCACACCGGCAATAACCACCAGTGTCAGTGCGCCTAGCAGCACTACCGTGAAAATGTTAAGTGTCCCCTCACGCAGGAATTCAATCATACTAGTAAGCGTGCCAGGCAGCTGCGACGCGATGTTGGCGAAAATCACAAGCGATATGCCGTTGCCAATGCCTTTCTCGGTAATCAACTCGCCTAGCCACATCACCATGGTCGCACCCGCTGTAAAGCTGGTGGCGGTGAGCAGTGCACTGAGCTGTCCACCCATCAGCGCGCCCTCATTGGCTAGCCCGATGGAAGTGGCATAGCCTTGAACGAAAGCTAGGATTACTGTGCCGTAGCGTGTGTAACTATTGAGTTTCTTACGTCCCTCTTCGCCCTCTTTGGCCAAGGCCTCCCAGCTAGGGATGACCACCTGCAATAGGCTAACGATAATGCTCGACGTGATGTAAGGGCCAATTGTAAGTGTGAATATCGAGAGGTTAGCCAGAGCGCCGCCTGAAATAACGTCCAGAAGCCCGAACAGCCCGCCTTGTCCTTCCATAAACTGCGCCATGGCGAGGCGGTCAGCGCCGGGGACGGGGATGAAATTACCAAACCGGATGATGAGGAAGACGCCGAGCGTATACATAATGCGCTTACGTAGTTCTTCGATGCGCCATATATTGCGTAGGCTCGCGAGCATCTAAATCACCTCTACTTGGCCGCCGGCAGCAGCTATCTTCTCGGCAGCCGACTTGCTGAAAACAGTAGCCCTAACCGTAAGGGGCTTAGTGATAGTGCCAGTCCCGAGAATCTTGACGCCATCTAGGGAGTTCTTCACCAAACCGGCGGCTTGCAGTGAGCTAAGCTCCACGACGCTGCCCGACGGGAACATTTCGAGATCCTGCACATTGACTACGGCAAAGAATGTTTTCCATTTATTGTTGAATCCACGCTTAGGCAAGCGCCGATAAAGAGGCATTTGGCCACCCTCAAAACCTGGTCGTACGCCTCCGCCGGTACGCGCCCATTGACCCTTTGTACCTCGCCCTGAAGTCTTGCCTAGGCCCGAGCCGTGGCCGCGGCCGACACGTTTGCGCACCTGGCGTGAACCCTCTTGCGGTTGTAGATTGTGGAGTTTCATTTTTGCACCTCCTCGTCTCCTATTAGCTTTCGACTACTTTGACGAGATGACTGACTTTCTCGACCATGCCGCGTATCGCCGGAGTATCTTCATGCTCTACAGTGCGGTATGTCTTAGTGAGGCCTAACGCGCGGCAAGTCGCTCTTTGGTCTTGTGGGCGGCCGATCAGGCTACGCACTAGGGTAATCTGCAATTTGGCCATCGTGCCTGCCTCCTATCTTAACAAAGACTCTAGCGTAATGCCGCGCAGCTTAGCCACTTGCTCTGGGGTCCGAAGGGACTTAAGCCCCGACAAAGTCGCCTGTGCCATATTCATGGCATTAGATGAGCCCAAAGACTTGGTGAGAATGTCGCGTACGCCCGCAAGCTCCAAAATCGCGCGGACAGCACCGCCAGCTATGACACCTGTACCTGCAGATGCCGGCTTCATCAGGACTCTCCCAGCACCCGCGACACCGGTGACCTCGTGTGGGATGCTAGTCTCAGCTAAGGGGACCGTGATCAGGTTTTTCTTACCGTCCTCCGTGGCCTTACGGATAGCTTCCACTACCTCTTTGGCCTTGCCAAGTCCTACCCCTACGCGACCTTTGCCGTCGCCGACGGCTACTAAGGCACTAAAGCTCGAGTCGCGGCCACCCTTACGAGTTTTACTGACGCGTTTCACGACGATAACCTTTTCGGTAAGATCGTGTTTACTTAGCTCATTGCGTTCCAATTTTCCCCCTCCTTCTGCTGCTAGAACTCTAGCCCAGCTGCGCGCGCAGCTTCAGCTACTGCCGCGACGCGCCCATGGTAGAGGTATCCGCCGCGATCGAAGACGATCTTACTTAAGCCTAAACCCAAAGCTCTTTCCGCCACTAACTTGCCCACGGCCTTTGCGGCCTCTACGCCGCTCGCAGCCGCGCCCTTGAGTTCGGGACTCAGGGTGGAAGCGCTGACAAGCGTGTGGCCGGTCGTGTCATTTATGAGCTGAGCGTAGATATGACGGGAACTGCGAAAAACATTTAAGCGCGGACGCGCCTCTGTCCCGCTAAGGGACTTACGCACACGCAAGTGACGTTTCCTACGAATTTTGTTCTTATCTAGCTGCTGTAACACTGTTGGCTCACTCCTTTCCGTGGCTCAAAGACTATTTCGAGGTCTTGCCAGCCTTGCGTCTGATCTTCTCCCCTACGTAGGCAATGCCCTTGCCGAGATAGGGTTCCGGTTGGCGCACACCGCGAATAGTCGCGGCCATCTGCCCAACCATCTCCTTGTCATTACCGGAAACAGTGATGAGCGGAATATTGCCAAAGGGGGGCTTAGCTACGATTTCTGCTTTAAACTCAATCCCCGTCGGAGGGTCAATCTCTACCGGGTGGGAATAACCCACCGTCAGGACGAGCTTCTTACTCTGCACACTAGCGCGCCAACCGACGCCGGCAGCTTCAAGCTTCTTCTCGTATCCTTTGGTGACTCCGTCGATCATGTTGGCAATGACGGTGCGGGTAACACCGTGCAAAGAGCGGTGCAGGGGACTATCTGACATGCGCTTAACGGCTACCTCAGTCTTGCTAAGTTCGATACCTACCTCAGGGTGCAATTCGCGTTTAAGCGAACCCCTAGGGCCCGTCACGGTAATCGTCTGGCCATTAAGCGTAACTTCTACTTTGGACGGTATTGCGATGGGCTTTTTGCCGATTCTAGACATGCAAGTCTCTCCTCCCTACCAGACGTAGCAGATGATTTCGCCGCCAAGGTTTTTGGCCCTGGCCTGGCGGTCTGTCATCAGCCCGTACGAAGTGGAAACAATGGCAATGCCTAACCCACCCAATACACGTGGGAGTTCGTCTTTGCGTGCATAGACACGCAGACCGGGCTTGCTGATGCGCTTTACCCCGCAAATGACGCGCTGTTTGTTGGCACCATACTTCAGGACTATTTTCAGGACGCCCTGCTTGTCGTCGTCCTGCCACGCGAAGTCGCGAATAAAACCCTCTGCCTTAAGAATCTCTGCTAGACTCCGCTTCATGGTCGAGCCTGGCATCTCTACGATCTCGTGCAGCGCGTCATTAGCATTGCGCACCCTTGTCAGCATGTCAGCGATTGGATCTGTCATAACCATTACGTGTCAAACCTCCTTCCTAAGTGAAGGGCCCTTACCAACTGGCCTTCTTGACGCCGGGAATCTGCCCCTCATGGGCTAGTTCGCGAAAGCATATCCTGCATACTCCGAACTTGCGCATGTAGGCGTGTGGACGGCCGCAAATCCGGCAGCGATTATATCTGCGCACAGGAAACTTCTGTTCTCTGGCCTGTTTGATAATCATCGACTTCTTGGCCACTTCTTCTCCTCCTTTACTTACGCGCGAAACGGCATGCCGAGCTTCGCGAGCAATTCTTTCGCTTCCTCGTCGGTTTTGGCTGTAGTCACGATAGTGATGTCCATACCCTGAACCTGATCGACCTTGTCATAGTCAATCTCGGGGAAGATAAGCTGCTCTTTAACGCCGAGCGTGTAATTGCCGCGTCCGTCAAAGGACTTTGGGGAAACGCCTCTGAAGTCGCGCACGCGGGGAAGGTTAATGTTAATGAATTTGTCAAGAAACTCATACATGCGGTCGCCGCGCAGTGTAACTTTCGCCCCAATGGCCATGCCTTCACGCAGCTTAAAATTCGAGATGCTCTGCCGCGCACGCGTAATTATCGGTTTTTGTCCGGCAATTGCGGCGAGGTCTTTGGCTGCAGCGTCTAGGATTTTGCTGTTGCTGATGGCTTTCCCTACGCCCATATTGAGTACGACTTTCTCAAGGCGAGGTATCTGCATGTCGTTCTCATAGCCAAACTTGGTCTTAAGGGCTGACCGTACGTCCTTTTGGTACTTTTCCTTCAACCTTGTCACAGGCTAGCCCTCCTATCTACTTGTCGATGTTCTCGCCACACTTCTTGCAGGCGCGAACGAACTTACCGTCTGTCATTGGCTTGTGAGACACCCGGGTGGGCTTCTTACAGCTGCCGCAGACAATCATTACGTTAGAGCTGTGAATGGGAGCCTCTTGCTTAATGATGCCGCCCTGGGGCACCTCGCGCGTGGGCTTACGGTGACGGCTCACGATATTTACGCCCTCCACTATCACACGCCCTTTGTGTGGAAGGGAGTTCAGCACTTTGCCCTTCTTGCCCTCGTCCTTACCGGTGAGGACAATCACATGGTCGTCCTTACGAACATGAAGTTTCACGGATTGTGGCACCTCCTCTGCTCCGCCTAGAGAACTTCCGGTGCGAGAGAAACTATCTTCATAAAGTTCTTCTCACGTAGTTCGCGGGCTACCGGTCCAAATATGCGGGTCCCGCGGGGGTTGTTGTTGTTGTCAATGATTACCGCAGCGTTGTCGTCGAACTTGATGTAGGAGCCGTCGATGCGCCGAGCGTCCTTGGTGGTACGGACGACAACAGCTTTGACTACCTCGCCCTTTTTTACAACTCCACCGGGCGTTGCTTCCTTCACAGTAGCGATGATGATATCGCCAACGCCTGCATAGCGGCGACTCGTTCCACCTAGCACCCTGATGGTGAGGATTTCTTTGGCGCCCGAATTATCTGCAACCCGCAGTCGCGTTTCACTTTGAATCACGGCGATGTTCCCCTTTCCTGTCCGGCAGGGCCTATTCTGCCTTCTTTACAATCTCCAACACGCGCCAGCACTTTTCCTTGCTCTGCGGGCGGGTCTCCATAATGCGCACGGTATCGCCCAAACGTGCCTCATTATTCTCGTTATGCGCCTTGAACTTCTTGGTTTGCTTGACGATACGACCGTACAACGGATGCGCTACCATCGACTCGATAGCAACAACGACGGTTTTTTCCATTTTATCACTGACGACTACGCCTTGTCGAACCTTGCGCAGGTTTCTCTCTTCCATAGTGGGACCTCCTTTCTAACCCTAGCCGATGTTTCGTTCGCGCTCGTGCAAGATGGTCTTAACGCGAGCGATGGTCTTACGAACTTCTTTAATCCGCATGGGGTTTTCAAGTTGGCCGGTTACGAGACGAAAACGGAGATTAAACAACTCGCCTTTTAGATCCTCAATCTTCTGCATGAGCTCAGCGTCGTTCATGTCACGTATGTCTTTAACCTTCATTGGTATCACCATCCACACTCGCACGTGTCACAAACTTAGTTCTAATGGGGAGCTTGTGTCCCGCCAAACGAAGTGCCTCGCGTGCTGACACCTCGTCTACACCCGCAATCTCAAACATGATACGGCCCGGCTTCACGACCGCAACCCAGTATTCCGGTGAACCCTTCCCCGCACCCATACGCGTCTCGGCCGGTTTTTGCGTAACAGACTTGTGGGGGAAAATGCGAATCCAGACTTGGCCACCGCGCTTGATATACCTAGTCATGGCTACACGCGCCGCCTCAATCTGGCGGCTAGTAATCCAAGCAGCCTCTAGGGCCTCTAAGCCGTACTCGCCATGAGCGATAAAACCACCGCCCTTAGTGCGCCCCTTCATTCTGCCTCTGTGCATTTTGCGGTACTTTACCCTGCTGGGCATTAACATGGTTTACTCGCCTCCCTCTGCCGCCGCCTTGGTCGGCTTAGGTAGAATTTCACCCTTGTAAATCCAGACTTTGACGCCGATTTGACCATAGGCCGTATGAGCCGTAGCCACGCCGTAGTCGATATCTGCTCTAAGTGTATGCAAAGGAATAGTGCCCTCGCGCGCCCATTCACGCCGGGCGATTTCAGCGCCATTTAAGCGCCCGCCGATAGCTACCCTAATGCCCTTTGCGCCCATACGCATAGTGCGACCCATAACTTGGCGCATCGCGCGGCGATAGGCAATGCGCTTCTCGATTTGGGCGGCCACGTTCTCCGCCACCAACTGCGCGCTTAGTTCGGGAGTTTTAATCTCAATGATGTTGACATAGACCTGTTTCTTGGTGAGTATCTCGAGCGCCTTGCGTAGCTCCTCCACTCCTGCCCCGCCACGCCCAATTACCATGCCCGGCTTAGCCGTGTGTATGAACACCCGCACGATGGCGCCTGTACGCTGGATTACAACTTGGGCTACGCCAGTGGCAAAGAGCTTATCTTTGATGTAGCGGCGAACCTTGAAGTCCTCGAGCAGTAGGTCGGAGTAGTTCTTCTCTGCGTACCATTTAGAATCCCAGTCTCTGATGACGCCAATGCGAAATCCTTTGGGATGAACTTTCTGTCCCACCCGGCTCTCCCTCCTACCTTTCTTTTACTACGACAGTAATGTGGCACGAACGCTTTAAAATGGGGTACATGCGGCCCTGCGCGCGCGGGTGCCAACGCTTAAGTGTGGGGCCGGCGTCCACGTAGGCTTCCGCGACATACAACTTCTCAGGGCTTAGCTGATTGTTGTTCTCGGCGTTAGCAGCCGCTGATTTCATGACCTTTAGGATCACTTCGGCAGCTACTTTAGGTGTGAATTTAAGAATATTGGTGGCCTCCCCCACATCCTTGCCGCGGACGAGGTCAATGACAATTCGCGCTTTGCGCGGCGCGATGCGTACGTTGCGGGCAACCGCTTTCGCTTGCATGTCTATCCCCTCCTACTTCAATGCTGTGGTGCGTTCGGTGTGGCCGCCGTGGCCGCGAAAAGTGCGGGTGGGGCTAAATTCCCCAAGTTTGTGCCCTACCATTTCCTCGCTGATGTATACCGGCACGTGTTTACGCCCATCGTAAACCGCGATGGTGTGACCAATCATGTCGGGGAAAACAGTCGATGCACGAGACCAAGTCTTAAGCACTCTCTTTTCGCCCTTAGTGTTCATCAGCCTAATCCGAGCGAGCAGTCTTTCCTGAACAAAGGGGCCCTTCTTTACGGAACGAGACATTTTGTGGCCTCCCTTCTCTAAGACTTACGGCGACGGACGATGTACTTGTCGCTGTGCTTCTTCTTCTGGCGCGTCTTGTGGCCCAAAGTTGGTACCCCCCAAGGAGTAACCGGGCTCTTGCGGCCAATCGGAGCACGGCCTTCGCCACCGCCGTGGGGATGGTCTACCGGGTTCATAACGACACCGCGCACGGTCGGACGACGCCTTAACCAACGTGAGCGACCGGCCTTGCCGATAGAAACATTCTCATATTCTAGGTTGCCAACCTGACCTATAGTCGCCTTGCAGTTGATGTGGACCAAACGGTCTTCGCTTGAGGGCAGTCTTACCAGTGCGTAAGAACCTTCTTTAGCCATGAGCTGCGCTGAGGCACCGGCTGAGCGGACCATCTGTGCACCCTTGCCCGGCTTTAGTTCCACGTTATGCACAACAGTACCGACCGGAATGTTCTTTAGGGGCAGGGTATTGCCGACAATGATATCCGCTTGAGCACCGGAGAGTATTTTTGCTCCGACCTTAAGTCCTTGTGGTGCCAAGATATAGCGTTTCTCCCCATCCGCGTAGTGGAGAAGCGCGATGTAGGCGGTGCGATTAGGATCGTACTCGATCGTGGCGACCGTTGCCGGGATGCCGTCTTTATCGCGCTTGAAGTCGATGATGCGGTACTTGCGCTTATGGCCGCCTCCCTGATGACGGACCGTAATGCGCCCTTGATTGTTTCGCCCTGCTTTGTTAGTCAGCGGCGCGAGCAGAGAACGCTCAGGTGTAGTGGTAGTAATCTCCGCAAAACTCTCCACGGTCATAAAGCGCCGACCGGGCGAAGTAGGCTTAAACTTCTTCATAGCCATTTGTGTGTCCCTCCTTTTCAGGAAAAGTTGTTTGTGTGCTGTGAGCTCGTGGGGTAGCTTTCCGCTCTCCGCTCTCCGCCAAGCGCCATGTGCCATGCGCCATGTGCCATGTGCCATGCGCCATGCGCCATGTGCTTCTTCTTAGTTAGACTGAATCAAAAATCGGGATAGGCTTTGACTTTGGCGTAATGGTAACGATGGCCTTCTTCCAATCAGAGCGATAACCGGAGTGGACGCCATGACGTTTAAACTTCCCCGCCACGCGCATCGTGTTCACTACTTCCACCTCAACTTTGAAGAGGTGCTCCACGGCCTGGCGAATTTCTGTCTTGTTGGCGCGCAAGTCTACCGCAAAGACATACTTGCGCATTTCCTGCAGTTCTGTGCTCCGCTCACTGATCACAGGCCGCTTGATGATATCCCTGGGGTCCCGCATTACACGAGCACCTCCTGTACCTTTTCTACTGCGGCTTGAGTCATAACCAGTTTGCCGCTATTGAGCACATCATACACATTGACACCTATCGCCTGTTCCACCAACACGCCGGGAATGTTGCGCCCTGACTTCGCAACGTTTTCATTAAGCTCGGGCAACACTACTAGCGCTTTCCCGCTGATTTTAAGGTTAGAGAGGGTTTCGACCATTAGCTTGGTCTTAGGTTCGGCAAACTCAAGCCGATCAAGCACCACTAATTCTCCCGCCTGTAGCTTCGCGGTTAATGCGCTCCGCAAAGCCAAACGACGCACCTTGCGCGGCAGCTCGAAATTATACTTGCGGGGAGTGGGACCAAAGGCAATACCTCCGCCTACCCAGATGGGAGAACGGCGACTGCCTGCACGGGCACGCCCTGTCCCTTTCTGCTTCCACGGTTTACGCCCGCCGCCGCGCACTTCCGAACGATTCTTTGTATCATGCGTTCCCAGGCGCTGTCCAGCCAGTTGCTTAGTTACGGCGAGATGGAGCACATGGCTGTTCACTTCCACGCCAAAGACGGCGTCAGAAAGCTCCATTTGCCCTACCTCTTCGCCCTTCATATTGTGAACTTTCACCGTAGGCATAGCGTTAATCCTCCTTTCACAAGCCAAGGCCTAGCTAGGCTTTGACACTGTCCTTGATGGTCACGAGAGAGCCCTTCGGGCCCGGAATCGCACCTTTAACCAAGATTAGATTCCGCTCCGCGTCAATGCGTACAATCCTAAGGTTCTGCACTGTACGGCGCAGGCGGCCATGCTGGCCCGGCATTTTACGACCCGGGAAAGTGCGCGCTGAGGCGCGGGAGTTCTGGCTACCCGGTCCGCGATGATACTTAGAACCATGGGTCATAGGGCCTCGGCTAAAACCCCACCGCTGTATCCCACCGGTGAAGCCTTTGCCCTTAGACGTTCCAGTCACATCAACGTACTCGCCCTCGGTGAACGTTACCGCAGTGATTGCTTGTCCCACCTTGTACTCGGTGGCGTTCGCGAGACGAAACTCGCGCAGAAACCGATGCGGCTTAACATTGCACCGCTTGAAGTGGCCCTTCTCGGGTTTGTTGACCCTAGACTCACGTACAGGCTCAAAGGCTACCTGAATGGCCGTGTAACCATCTGTGTCATTGGTCTTGACCTGAGTAACGGTACAGGGGCCTGCCTCAATTACGGTTACCGGCACCACGACACCTTTGTCTGCGAAAATTTGAGTCATACCAATTTTCTTGCCTAAAATTGCTTTCTGCACTGGGTGCACCTCCATACATTGGTTCCCCGCGGGGAACTTGTATTGCTCTGGCCGCCAGCTGCCAGCCGCTGTCTGTTGACCGTTGACGGTTGACTGTTCCTGATCTTCTGCTGTGAACTGTCAACCGTTAACCGTTAACGGCTAACGTCTAGAGCTTTATCTCAATATCCACACCCGCAGGCAGGTCTAGTCGCATAAGTGCGTCGACCGTCTTAGGGGTAGGCTCAAGAATGTCAATCAACCGTTTGTGTGTACGCATCTCAAACTGCTCGCGGATGTCCTTTTCCACGTGCGGTGCACGGAGTATGGTAAAGAGATTGCGCTCTGTCGGCAGCGGTATGGGGCCCGACACGGTCGCGCCCGTACGGCGCGCGGTCTCTACGATCTTTTCGGAGGACTGGTCTAAGATCGTGTGGTCAAAGGCCTTTAGCCGAATGCGTATCTTCTGTTGTGCCATTTCTTTTCCCTCCTTGCTGTGACGTTTAGGGGATGGGAGCCGGCCTCCGGCCGGCGGGGGCTTTCCGCTGTCAACCGTCAACCGTCAACCGTCAACCGTCAACCGTCAACCCATTACTCAATAATCTCCGTAACCACACCCGCACCGACTGTGCGGCCGCCTTCGCGTATCGCAAAGCGC
>QLUB01000069.1 GCA_018725205.1 candidate division NPL-UPA2 bacterium | reverse complement strand
TCACCAATACCCAGCGTGCCCAGAGCACCGTAACGCGTGTGACTATCGGAGCCGAGAATCATCATTCCCCCACCGGCCACCATTTCGCGCATGTACTGGTGAATGACGGCCAGATGTGGCGGTACATAGATGCCGCCGTACTTCTGCGCCGCCGAAAGGGCAAAGGCGTGATCGTCGGCATTTATGGTGCCTCCCACTGCGGCAAGGCTGTTATGGCAATTTGTCAGCACATAAGGCAGGGGGAACTTGTCCAGCCCACTTGCCCGCGCTGTTTGGATAATGCTGACGTATGTAATGTCGTGTGACGCCAAGGCGTCAAAGCGCAACTGCCACAAATCGGAGCCCTGGGAGGTATTGTGATTCTCCAGAATGGCGTGGGTCATCGTTCCCTGCCTCGCGCTCTCGCGCGTCACTTCGCGACCCGTGTGCCGCTGCAGTATCTCCTCTGCGTATTGGCTGTCAGGGATGATTGTGTGCCCGTCCAACAGGTAAACGCCTGCGGCAGATAGCTGAATCACGGCGTATCCTCCCTTAGCTTCACTTAAAGAACGCGTCGCACAACGTCAATTAAGGTGCCGTCGCGGTATTCCACCAGTGCAACTAGCTCCTCACTTTGGGCCAGTGGCTCAGGTTTGCCGGTGAGTTTCTCTGCCCGCCATTGCAGCTCTTCAATGGAAACGGTCGCGATGCCGAAGTCGTTTAACTGTTCTTGTAGTGTTTGCTGCGCTGGGTTAACGGCAATCCCGCGCTCGGTGACCAATACATCGATACACTCTCCCGGGGTAATGACGGTATGGACGCTATCCACCACAATGGGGAAGCGCCCGCGAATAAGGGGCGCGGTAACTAACCGCAGTTTTGTACCCGCTGCCGTGTCAGAATGACCGCCCGAGGCCCCCATCATAATGCCGTCGGAGCCTGTAAGTACGTTAACGTTAAACGCGGTGTCTATTTCCGTGGCGGCGAGCATCATGATGTCCGTAATGTGCGCCGTGCACGCCTTGGCATGAATGTTGGCGTAATAGGAAGCGGACATTTCCACGTGGCGTGGATTTGTGCGTAGGCTTTCCACCGCCGCGAGATCAAAGCACTGCGTGTCCAGAATTGCGGAGAAGTACCCTTCCCGCAGCATCTCACAGACATAGCCCGTACTGCCTCCGGTGCAAAAGCCTCCCCTAAGACCCGTTTCCGCCATTCTCTCCCTAAGGAGTTTGGCGACAGCGAGTGATGCTCCTCCCGTGCCCGCCTGAAACGAGAACCCTTCACGAAAATAACCCGAGGCTTCTATAACGCGCATGGCTTGCGCGGCGATGTGCAGTTCGAGCGGATCGCGGGTGATGCGCGTCGCCCCCGTCATAATCCCCTTAGGATCGCCAACCTTATCTACTTTCACTACAAAGTCCACCTGTGTTTGGGGAATGCTGATCGGAAGCGCGGGATATGGAACTATGTTATCCGTTATGCCTACCACACAGTCGGCGTACTGCGCGTCTACCATGGCGTAGCCCAATGAACCGCACGCGGCCGGTCCATGAATGCCGTTCATGTTGCCGTACACGTCGGCAGCAGACGCCCCCAAGAAAGCTACGTCTATTTTTAGCTCACCCGTTTCGATGGCGCGCGCACGGCCGCCATGCGAGCGAATAACCACCGGGGACTTAAGGAGCGATTCGCGCGTTAGGACTTCGGCCAGCTCGCCTCTTAGCCCGCTTGTAGTAATGGCGGTAACCACTCCACTGCGAATATGGGGAATAAGTGCTTGGTGAATGCTCTGCAGGGAACTAGGAGCAAGCGTTAGGTCTTTAATGCCTAAGGCGGCAATTTCGTCTACCACCATGTTGACGAGCATATCTCCGTTACGGAAGTGGTGGTGGAAGGAAATTGTCATGCCGCTCTTAAGCTCGCTCGCCAGAATGGCTTCGCGCAGAGATGCCAAGAACTTCTTGCCTGCCCCCATCCCTCTCCCTAGGTTTCTGCGGATGGGCGGGGCGTAGTGAGCGCCTGTAGGTAAGGTGGCAAAAACGCCTGCATAGGGCTGAAACTCCCCGAGATTCTCTATGAATGAGGGCACTGACCTGCCTGCTTTGTTAGTAACCATCACCGCGCCCTCACCTCCCGCAAGCTCTTTGAAGCATTGGCTATATCCACTATTCTTTGCGCTCTCGCCACAATGGGGCCATCTACCATCCTGCCCTCAACCGCAACGACTCCCACGCCTCTCTCTAGAGCTTCGGTGTAGGCAGCGAGGACGCGCTCTGCTTTACTTAGTTCCTCTGGCGTGGGGAGAAAGACCTCATGCGCGAGAGCAATCTGGCGGGGGTGAACACAACTCTTTCCCGCAAACCCAAGTTGCTTGGCAGTCCGTACGTCGGCCTTAAAGCCGGCGTCGTCCTCGACGAGCGTGAAAACAGTGTCAATCGGGTCGATGCCTGCGGCTCGGGCGGCCAGAACCACGGCTGTACGGGCATAGAGCAGCTCGTGCCCACCGGGCGTACGCTCTGACTGAATACTGTTAGTGAAGTCCTCGGCACCAAACGACATAGCTACAAGGCGGGGGGACGAAAGAGCAATGGCATTAGCGTTCATAACGCCTTTTGCCGTCTCGATGGATGCCATTATCTTGACGGTGCCGACGAGTAGCCCGGCGTCCGCCTCACATCGGCCCAGAAGTTCATCTAGGCAGGCTATATCTTCAGCTGACTCAACCATCGCTAAGCGCAAGGCGTGCGGCTTCACCGGCACAAGCGCACTGACAACCAGTTCGCGTGCAGCATCCTTCTGGTCCACAGCCACCGCGTCTTCGAGGTCGAGAATAATACTGTCTGGCGTAAAGACGGGAGCGTCAATAATGAGAGCGGGGGTGTTGGCTGTAACGCCCAGTTCTGCGGCAACCGCGCGCACGCTCTCCTGCATGGACGAAGAAAACCTTGGGCCCACCTTGCTCTTAATGTGTATTGCGAGCTTCTCTGGGGATGGTGCAACCTGCACTAAGACATCGCCGGATTCAAAACTCCCCGCTTGTGCCAAACGCTTAATTAATGTACTCATAGCTCCACTCCCGTAGTTTTACTCGCGGCACACAAAATGCCTAGGTATGTATCCATGGATACATACAGCGCTAACAAAGAGGCTCCGAATACGGCTATACATAGGCATAATGTTGCAGGACGCTTCAGCGCGGCACTTTCCCGCTGCGACACTCTGCTCTCTCTCGGTTCTGATGGATTCATGTATACATTCTAGCACGGCGAGTATTTTCCTGCAAGAAATTTTGCGCTGTAAAGAATTTTCGTTAATCTTATCCTAGGCCCACTGCTCAAGGTAAGCAGCTTTGGCGTTCTCTACATGCCTGCGCGCCAAGAGCTCTGCCAATTCGGCGTCCCCCGACTCTATGGCATCAACGATGGCGCAATGCTCCTTCCACGCTGACGCCTGTCGCGACGGTGAAGTGAGGCTGATGCCGCGCAAGTTACGCAGCTGACCGGTAAACGATGCCACCAGCTGCTCGATGCGCGGGCTGCGGCTGGCCCGAATTAGAATAGAGTTGAACTCGGCGTGCACTGCCATGTACCCCGCTAGATTCTCCGGCAGCGGGCGCATCTTCTCTAGCTTTTCGCGCAACACGGCAATTTCGTGGGGCGTGATGTGGTCTGCGGCTAACCGTAACGCCAGACCCTCTAGGACGGCGCGAAGATTGTATATCTCTACGGCGTCCTCCTGCTTGAGGCTGGAAACAATCGTACCGCGTCGCGGAGTCACGACAATGAGCGCTTCCTGCTCGAGCATGCGCAAAGCCTCGCGCACGGGTGTGCGGCTGACTCCTAGCTGCTTGGCTAATTGCGTGTCAAACAGTCGCTCCCCGGAGGGCAGATGCCCCCGCAAAATGGCCGTACGCAGCTTCTCGTGCACAATGTCCCTAATTGGCCGCAGGTCTGTTATATCCACTGGTGTTAGTACTGACAATCTACACAGCTCCTTGCAGCGTCATATATTCCTGCACACAGTATACCACTCACTTCAGCAAAGCGAAAAGCGACCGCCTGTGGTAAAATGACATGGGGAAATACCAGCAGGAGGTCAGCAATGAAAACACTGCTTACAGGCAACGAGGCCATTGCCCGCGGCGCATATGAGTACGGCGTCACGGTGGCGGCAGCTTATCCGGGAACGCCCAGTACAGAGATACTTGAGAATGTCGGCCAGTATAGCGAGATCAAAGCGCAATGGTCGCCTAACGAGAAGGTCGCCATGGAGGTGGCGGTGGGGTCATCGATTGCCGGGGCGCGCACTTTGGTGGCGATGAAGCATGTGGGCGTCAATGTGGCGGCAGACCCGCTGTTTACCTTTGCCTACGCGGGAGTAAACGGAGGGCTAGTGTTAGTTTCGGCGGATGACCCCGGTATGCACAGCTCGCAAAACGAGCAGGACAACCGCAATTACGCAAAGTTCGCCAAGATCCCGATGCTAGAGCCAAGCGACAGCCAGGAAGCCAAGGACTATGTCGGGCTTGGGTTAAGCATCAGCGAACAGTTTGACGTACCAGTGTTGCTGCGCGTCACTACGCGCATTTCACACTCTAAGACGTTAGTGGAGCTTCGTGACCCCATGCCGAGAACCGCCAAGGCTTATGTTAAAGACATTAAGAAGTACGTGATGATGCCAGCTTTTGCGCGGCAAAAAAGGATGCAGCTTGAGGAGAGGTACGCTCACCTCAAGGCATACAGTGAGACTGCACCTGTTAACCGCATTGAATGGGGCAACAGGCGTGTAGGGGTTATTACCTCCGGTATCGCGTATCAATACGTTAAGGAGGCGCTCCCCTCTGCTTCCATTCTCAAACTGGGGTTTACCTGGCCGCTACCAAACCAGTTGATTAAGGAATTTGCGGCAGCAGTCGAAAAGCTGTACGTCATCGAGGAGAACGAGCCGTATCTGGAAGACCATATCAAGACCATGGGACTTGCGGTTGTGGGCAAGGAAATCTTCCCTAGCGTCGGTGAGTTGTCGGTGAGGATTATAGAGCGGGCACTAGATGGCCCTCTGCAGACTGTGGGTAAGCGCGCGGCAAACGTCCCTGTGCGCCCGCCTGTACTCTGCCCCGGCTGTCCGCATCGCCCGGTGTTTTACCTGCTAAAACAGCTGCAGCTCTTTGTCACTGGGGATATAGGCTGCTATACATTAGGTGCTTTGCCGCCGCTAGATGCGATGGACACCTGCATTTGCATGGGGGCGTCGTTGCCGATGGCGCTAGGTTTTGAGAAAGCGCATCCCGAGTTAGCAGAGAAAACAGTCGCTGTCATTGGGGACTCTACTTTTGTCCACAGCGGTATCACCGGTTTGATTGACATCGTGTATAACGGCGGCACATCCACAGTGCTGATTCTAGATAACAGCACCACTGCCATGACGGGACATCAAGAGCACCCCGGTACAGGCAAGACTTTACGCCGTGAACCTACGGCAGCTTTAGACATCGAGGCGCTGTGCAAGGCCGTGGGCGTTAAACGCACCTTTGTTATTGACCCCTTTGATATGGAGGGGCTCAAGACATTGATTAAGCGCGAGGTGGCCACGCGGGAGCCGAGCGTAATCATCACTAAGCGGCCGTGCGTGTTAATCGTAAAGCAAGATGAGCCATTGCTCTCCATTGACCATGAAAAGTGCGTAGGCTGCAAAATGTGCATGCGCATTGGCTGCCCGGCCATAAGCCACGCCAACAAAAAGAGCACGGTAAACCCCGCTCTGTGTGTGGGGTGCGGGGTCTGCGCGCAAGTCTGTAAGTTTAACGCTTTCGTAAGGGAGGTTCGGTAATGCCAACGCAAAACATCCTTTTGGTAGGTGTAGGTGGCCAAGGAACCATACTAGCCAGCAAGATTTTGGCCGAGGTTGCCGTGATGCAGGGGCTGGATGTCAAGATGTCTGAGGTACACGGCATGGCGCAGCGCGGCGGCAGTGTGGTCACGCACGTGCGCATGGGGGAGCAGGTACACAGCCCTTTGGTGGAGGAAGGCGAGGCCGATTTTATCGTCGCCTTTGAAAAACTCGAGGCCTTACGGTGGGCACACTACTTGCGCGAGGGCGGCTCGATTGTGGTTAACGACCAGCGCATTGACCCCATGACGGTGATTACCGGGCAGGCGCCATATCCGCCAGAGATTCTGGAGACGCTGCAGGCAGACGCCGAGGAGGTTGTGGTGATCGACGCATTGCAGCTTGCGCGCGAGGTCGGTAGCATTAAGGCGGTTAATGTTGTTCTGTTGGGTGCGCTGGCACAGAAGATGCAGATCGAGAAAAGCCAGTGGCTGGAGGCTATCCGCCGCATTGTACCCGCTAAGGCTCTGGACTTAAATCTGCAGGCTTTTGAGGCGGGTTTCCAGGGGGCAGGCATTGCCGCGCAGGCAGATTCCTGATACTATGTGCCTAAGGGCGCATAGCTCAGTCGGGATGAGCGCTTGCTTCACACGCAAGAGGTCACAGGTTCGAGCCCTGTTGCGCCCACCAGCGCCTAAAAGACTACCTCGCCCTCCATTAGGACGAGGTAGTCTTTTGCTGTTGTCTTAGGCTGTCATCCGTCGCAGCCGATGCCGCCCGCGTTATTTTCTACTGACTGCTTCAGCTAGCTTTTGCTATTCCACGACCTTAAACAGCTTGGGCCCGACCCCACAAATGGCGCATTTCGCGGGCAAGGCCAGCTCTATGTTGCCGCAGACAGTACAAAGGTAGAATGTGTGCTCCTCTTTGGCGTCAATTTCAGCTAAGAGTTTGGAGTACAACTCGGCATGAACTTTCTCGGCCTGCATAGCAAGCCTAAAAGACCGCGCCGCCTCCTTCTCCCCTGCCGCTTCAGCTTGCGCCAGCATGGGAGGATACATGCTCGCGTATTCCTCTGTCTCACCTTTGATACCCTCTTTGAGATTGTCACGAGTTGACCCGATTCCGCCCATGGCTTTAAGATGCGCGTGCGCGTGCAGGGTCTCGGCTTCTGCGGCAGCGCAAAACATCCGCGCGGCATTCTTGTGCCCATCAGCTTCAGCCTTCAGCGCGAAAGCGAGGTACTTGCGATTGGCTTGGGATTCCCCGGCGAAAGCTTCCTTTAAGTTCTTAAGCGTCTTCTCATCCACGAATGATTCCTCCTTAGTAATATAGCCTACTATCTGCATAGTAGAGCAGCAATCAGCACATGTCAAGCTTTCGCAGCATATAACAAAAGGACCGTCCCCATGTTTTAGAGCTTTCCCAAGAGCCTGATTGCATTATCAATTGCGTCATCGGCCTCGGCGCCGCTTTCCATCTGGGCTTTGACGGCGTCGGCCATGTAACAGCCCAGCACTTTCATGCCGACTTGATCAACTGCGGCCTTCATGGCCGCTAGCTGAATCAGGACCTTTTCGCATTCCGCCTGTTCATCGATCATGCGCTGCACTCCCCTCGCCTGGCCCTCGATGCGACTCAGGCGGTCTTTGAGCTCTTTAGCGAGTTTCTCTTTGTTCACTATACCGGCCTCCTAAACGTTAGCGTTTGCGATAGATTATGATGTATATATTTCTGACCCGACGCCAGATTCCTGCTGACGCAGGGAATCTCCTTCCGGCGAAGAAACCTTCTTTGTGGCCACCAGAGATACTAGTTTCGGTGAGGTGATACTGTTGAAAATGCATGCACTGTCGATTGGGTCGGCGGTACAGGAGTTCATCAAAGCTAATTCATTGTGCGGGGCCAAGGTGCACAGCGTATTTCACCGGACGGTTAATCTGGTGCTACCGGGAGGGCGCATTGTGGCTTGTTCTTGCGGGTGCGTGCCGCAACACCCTGCTAACATCACGACCTCGTTCGCGTGTGGCGACGCAGCCTTCCATGATTATGTTCGGCTCAACGCGTTGGTTGTTGTAGAAAGGCAAGCGTTGCGCGTCGGTTCGCTGGAAATTGATCTGCAGGGAGCAGCCACTTACGTACCGACGGATTGGAAAGCCATTCGCCTCTGCACTTCTATGGACTGGGCTGCACATTTGCCCGCGTGTGTCGACGAGGCCTCCTGTAAGCTGGGGTCTATAGGACTCGGAGTTTTGCTTCCGGCCCTGCGAACCTCTTTGCCTAGCTTTGACGGCACATCGGCCCATGCGGAGCTATTGCTCCGCTTAGTGTGGCAGCAGCTTGGGCTGCTGACTGACGCCCTACGCCAAAATGAGTCTATGCTACCCTCAGCCAGACGCCTGATAGGTCTTGGCCCCGGGTTAACTCCCGCTGGGGATGACCTACTAGCGGGAGTATTAGCAAGTATGTTTGCTGTTAGTGCGGCCGGGCGGCAGTTGAGTCCTGCTTTGGATAAGTTACGCTTAGGCCTTTACGAGGAGAGCCACGGGCTCACTACTGACCTGAGCCGAGAAATGCTTTACTACGCCAGCAAAGGGCAACTGACTGCTGTTGCGGAGGACGTGTTGTCCTGCATGCTGCAGGGGAAGCCCTTAGCGGATTCACCTAGCGTTTCCGCCATGGCGCGGTACGGAGCCACATCCGGCGCAGACCAATTCGTAGGATTAGTCGTTGGGCTGAGATTAATACAGCAAGGTTGCAGATGGGGTTGGGAGCAATAATCAATGGCTGTCCGGAGCGGCGAAAAGCGAGGCACCACTGTCACAGTGGTGCCCTGCCTCTTTGTTGAGTGGACTTACCTGCGGATGTAAACCAGTTCGGGCAAAATGGGACCGGTTATTCCCCAGACAATGCCTTGCACCCGATTGTGGATGCCGTGCACATCTTGCACGTTAAACATCGGCAAGAAGGGGAGATCTCTGTTAATTAACTGCTCGAGTTGATGGTAGATGGCACGCCGCTCCGCCACATCAAAGGTAGCTCTGCCAGCCTCCAACAGTCGATCGTACTCAGGAAAGTTCCAGTTGCCGTTGTTGCGGCCGACCATCATGTTGTTGACTAGTCCTTGACTGGAGTGGAAGTAGATGAAGGGGTCAGGGTCTGCTTCCAGCCCGGGGGCCAGCAACACAAGGTCAAAGGTGCTGCGGTTGAGTGCGCCGATATGCCGATACGCTTCCACATATCTTGCAAGTAAGCTGCCATATCTGCACGCAAGGAGTTGCCGGCAGTGGTCAAGAGCGTGAACGACATGCGATCCCCTGCGGCATTGCGCCTGATACCATCTGCGCCTATAGTGCGGAAGCCCGCTTCGGTGAGTAGCTGAATGGCCCGTGTGCGGTTAAACGCATATGGTTCTAATCCTGTACGCAGGAAGGCCCAAGATGTTGGAAGCTGATGACCGAGCATCACGTGGGCGCGTCCATCTAGCATACTGTTGACCATGGCGGGACGGTCAATGGCGTGCATGAGCGCAATTCTTACCCTGCGGTCGGCCAGAATTCGATTACCCATGTTCGGGCGCACGAATTCGTACTGGGGTGCGGGAATCTCTTTGAAATAGGCGCGGGTGTCGAAAGTAAATTTGACGTCAGCCGCAGAGAACGTGCGTCCATCGTGCCAACGCACGCCTTGGCGCAACCAGAACCTAAAGGTCAGCGTTTGTGCGTCCCATGTCCAACGGTCAGCCAAGCTATTCACTGGGATTCCCTGTTCATCAAGCCTGATCAGACCTAGGTTAGTGATGGTGTTAATCCATCTGGACATATTGTTGTTAGAGAACAGCGGGTTAAGCGTATCAGGTTCCATATTGGTTCCGCGGTTGAGAATGCCTCCAATGGGGGGTAGGGCAGGCATGTCCCGAGTTATCCTCACAATGCGCTCGGCTTCTATCCATTCCACTGTAGCGCCCAAATTTTCGGCTACGAAACGAACTGGCACCATGGTGCGGCCTTGGATGATAGCGGGAGCCACATCGATGAGTACAGCGGAACCGTTCCGCCACACCCTCAACTTCATCGGCATGATCATCATCTATATATTAGCATTGCCTGTGGGGATTTTGTCTGCGATAAAACAGTACTCCGTATTTGACTATGTGGTGACTTTTGTCACCTTTCTTGGGCAAGCCATGCCCGCGTTTTGGCTTGGCCTTTTATTGGTCTATTATGTCGGTCTCAGGGTGGAGTGGCTTCCGCTCACGGGAATTGCCACTTACGGCGTAGAGTTCGGCCAAGTGCCTTTTGCGGTGTGGTTCGTGGACCGTACGCGTTATCTGATACTGCCTGTGTCGGTCGTCGTCCTGACGGGGATTGCAGCGCTGACACGATTCGTACGTGCCAGTATGCTCGACGTGATTCACCAAGACTATATTCGCACCGCTCAGGCTAAAGGCCTCCCTGAATACACAGTGGTGCTAAAGCATGCCTTGCGGAATGCTTTACTCCCGATAATCACTATGTTCGGCATCACTTTATCGGGGCTTTTGAGCGGTTCGGTCGTCATCGAGAGAATCTTTAGTTTGCCTGGAGTTGGGCTACTGGCGATCGATTCCTTGCTTAGGCGTGACTACCAAGTCATTATGGCTTTCAATCTCATCGGAGCTTCCATGGTCATTATTGGCAGCTTCATAGCCGATATCCTGTACTTAGTGGCTGACCCCCGCATCAAGTACTAGCAGAGGGGAGACTACGATATGCAAACAAAATCTGCAGTGAACTGCTCCTTTCAACATACCCAAACGTGTT
>QLUB01000068.1 GCA_018725205.1 candidate division NPL-UPA2 bacterium | reverse complement strand
CCGCTGATGGCTTCAGGGTTAGGCTCAAATCCGAGCGCAGCAAGGTCTAGGGCCGGCTGATCGTGGTGATGATAGACGCGAAGTTCGGTTACATTGCCGACGAGGTGCTCGTTAATCATGTGCTGGACGATAGCTTCGGCGGGGGCAGCTTGGTCGCAAAAGAGGCCGACCACATCCATCTCTTTGTCGTCGTCCCAAAAGGTCGTGGTGCTGACACAGGCGACTGCGCCGTCCAGAAAAACTACCCACAGGGAGTTATCCGCAAGGGCGCGCTGAAGTGCGTGCTCGGAAACCTGCTGCGCATGCCAATGCCAGCTGAGGATCGCGTGGCGATAATCCTGCATAAAGGCGATTATCTCTGTCATGTCGTCGGCACTTGCTTGTCTTACTGTATAAGGTGCGAGGGACCGCAGCACGGGATGCTTTAAGTCAAAGCCCTGGTATTGGGCGACCTGCACAAAGCCCATGCCGGCGCTCAGTGTTTGCGAGGCGGTATTGCTGCCCGAAATAAAGGCTCGTCCAACTTTAACTCCCCGGGCAATAGTCCGCGCCTGATTATACTCGGCGATGGCTTTGCCTAAACCGTGCCGCCGGTGCGCGGGGTCGACACGCAGCCCCTCAAACCATGCTTCGGTAGGGCTTAGGTAGCGGACGCGGGACAGCGCCACAGGTACGCCGTCAACAGTGGCTACGGTCATGTCGCTGGCGGGGTCTGCGAGCCATTCGTCGTAGACATAGTGGATGTAGTCGCCCCACGCAAATGTTTGCTGGCAGAACGCCAGTATTGCTTCTTTGTCTTCTGCTTTGGCCGGCCTTAACTCAAGCATTTATTTCACTCCCGCTGTATAGTCATGGTAGATTATCTCACCTAGATGCACGGAACGTCAATGTGCCTGTTGTATAACAGGTTAGCTGTGGTAACATCATAGGGAAGACACATGTATCGGGAGGAGGAGATCAGGGTGACAGGCTGGAATTTGGAACACAGCTATAGCGAGCTGCCGCAGTTGTTCTTCTCGCATCAAAGACCCACCCCGGTGCGCTTACCGGAGATAGTAGTCCTAAATGAGCTTGTGGGCCTGCACCTAGGGCTCAATATTGACGCCCTGCGTGTCCCGGACGGCGCTGCCGCATTGTCTGGCAACAAGTTGCCGCCGGGTGCCATTCCCATCGCGCAGGCCTATGCCGGGCACCAGTACGGCCACTTCACGATGCTAGGCGACGGGCGGGCGATTCTCTTGGGTGAGCAGATTACGCCTGCGGGGCAGCGCTTTGACATTCAGCTTAAAGGCGCGGGTAAGACGCCCTATTCGCGTCGCGGTGACGGGCGGGCGGCGCTAGGGCCCATGCTGCGCGAGTATATTATTAGCGAGGCAATGTATGAACTTGGCATACCGACAACGCGCAGCCTAGCAGTGGTGAAAACTGGGGAAACGGTATGGCGCGAGACTGCGCTCACAGGGGCTGTTCTGGTGCGCGTTGCGGAGAGCCACTTGCGCGTGGGTACTTTTCAATTTGCAGCACAGTATGGCCACAGAGCTGACCTAGCGGCACTTGCCGACTATGCTTTGCACAGGCACTATCCCCAAATCGATGGCAGTGAAGACCGCTACCTGCTCTTATTGCGCGAGGTAATCGCGCGGCAAGCCGCCTTAATCGCGCGTTGGCAGACAGTCGGCTTTGTGCATGGCGTTATGAATACTGATAACACCGCGATTAGTGGCGAGACCATAGATTACGGACCCTGTGCTTTTATGGACACATATGACCCTGCGACTGTGTTCAGCTCAATTGACCACCATGGGCGCTATGCTTACGGCAACCAGCCGAACATTGCCCTTTGGAACTTGGCGCGATTTGCCGAAGCTTTATTGCCGCTGCTGCATCAAGACCGAGGCCAGGCGGTAGAGCTAGCGCAAGCAGAGTTGTCTCACGGGGCGGAGCTGTTCAAACTGCGGTGGCTCGCGGCCATGCGGGCCAAGCTAGGGTTAAGCAACGAGGAGCCCGAGGATAAAGCACTGATTACCCAGCTGCTTGCCATGATGCAGAGTTCAGGGGCTGATTTCACTAACTCATTCCTTGCTCTCACTGTAGGCGAGCTTGACAGCTTAGCACTGGCAGAGACCTCAGGGTTTGCGGGATGGCGCGAGCGCTGGCAACTCCGCCAAAAGCGACAAACCGGGGGTACGTCGGAAGCAGAGCGGGTAATGCAGGGTGCCAACCCCGCAGTTATTCCCCGCAATCACCGCGTGGAAGAGGCCTTAGAAGCTGCCTGCCAAGGAGATTTAAGCGTTATGGAGCGCCTGCTGCGTGTCCTCAAAACGTCTTACAGTCATGCCCCAGAGCACGCTGATTATAGCAAACCGTCCGGTAAACCCTGCCGCACTTTCTGCGGCACGTAAAGCGACGTAAAACAAGGGAGGGAAATGTATGCGAGAGTTTAACTACCCTATAATGCCGGAGATAATGCGGCGCTGGTCGCCGCGCGCCTTTAGTGAAGCGCCCGTAGCCAAGGAAGAAATACTGGCACTCCTAGAAGCGGCGCGTTTCGCGCCTTCGTGCTACAACGAGCAACCTTGGAGATTTATTGTGGCGCACACACCCGAAGAACTACAGGCGATGCAAAGCTTACTCGCGGAGCAGAACCACGCGTGGGCTAAGCACGCCCCAGCCCTATTACTTTTACTGGCCAAACGCACATTTTCCCACCAGGGCCAAGAGAACTACTGGCATGTGTTTGACACGGGTACGGCATGGGGATTTCTGTCACTCGAAGCTGAGCGCCGCGGGCTGATTGCGCATGCTATGGGCGGGTTTAGCCGCAAGCGAGCCGCTCAGCTCTTTGGCCTTTCCCCCGACTTTGCGCCTATCGCCATTGTGGCCATCGGCAAGCTCGGCGACCCTAGCTCGCTTTCGCCTGAACTGCAGGAGCGAGAGCAACCCGGAATGCGGCGCGCGCTTAGCGAATTAATAATCAGTTCGCCAGACCGCAAGTCCTGACACGACCATTAAAATGCCGCCTATCAAGCAGGCTTTAGCCAACAGCCAGCTTAAGTCCGTGTACTTGGAGCGCTTGATTAAGACCTTCGGGTGAAGCAGAGGACGATACCGGGCGATGGATGCGGGTGTTTCCTGTCGAACTCTGTCTATTTCCCCGGAAATGCTTATCCCCTTTCCCCTGCATGCGCAATGACGCGTTAATGACAGGTTGTTGACCAAAGGCCAAAATTGTAGTGCAATGTGTACTGAAACTAGAACCGGGAAATTGCCAAAAGAGGGGCACTACGCCTAAGTAGTGCCCCTCTGGCTTGGCCCTAGAGTTGGTCGCCCCTCGCTAAAGCCGCTTTTCCATAATATAGCTCTTGTAAGCCTTGCCCTCCCACTGCACCTCGTCGGTGATGGCGAAGCCCTCGGATTGGTAGAGGGAAATAAGGTGAGCGGCTGGCATAGCTGTGTCGAGCCGCAGGAAGGCAGCACCCTGCTCGCGGCCGCGCTCTGCGGCTAATCTGAGGAGCCATCTGCCAAGGCCTTGTCGCTTTAGCGAGGGAGTCACCGCCAGCTGCGTGACGTAAAGCCCAAACACGCCGTCCTTTTCTTCGTCACGGCCAAGCGTAACTGTGGCGATAATCTCGTCTCCTTGACACATCAAGTACACGTCATTACCCTCCATGCGCTCACGGGTGATGCTTTCATCTTGATAGGTGCCGGTAAAATTAAGTCCGCGCGCGATATGCTCGCGGTAGGCTTCGCGTACTAGACGGTGCAGTGCCGGGACATCCTGCTCGGTGGCCAAGCGCACACTATAGGCGGAACTATCTACCACGTTCACTCCCCCTTTAATTGCTCTTCTGCGGCTCGCTACCGGCCTTGCCTATTACATGTATAACAAAAGGACCGTCCCCATGTTCTACTTTTTGGCGGTAAGTACTGCCGTCAGCTTCGCGGCCTGCTCTTGGATGTAGGACGGTTCTCTCTCTCCCCGCGGGCGGTCAAAGTCCATGCTGGCCACTATTTTGCCGGGCTTACCATCTAGGACTATAGCTCGGTCAGCCAATAGCACTGCGTCTTGCGGCTCGTGAGTAACATAAATCATAGCGCAGGGGTGCCACGCTAGGAGTTCGAGCAGCATCTGCTGTAATGACAGTTTAAGCCCTATGTCTAGTCCGGTAAAGGGCTCATCGAGCAAAGCTAGGTCCGGGTCAAGCACAAAGGCTCGCGCTATGGCCACCCTTTGCCGCATCCCCCCGCTTAAGTGCGCGGGATAATAGTGCTCAAAGCCTTGCAGCCCCAGCCGCTTAAGGATGGCCGCTGCTCTGCCTACCTGTTCGTCGCGTGTGAGCCCCCGGTTTTGCAGTACCAGCGTGACGTTGGCGAGCGCAGTCCGCCACGGCAACAGCCGCGGCTCTTGGAAAATAAAGCCGATACGTTGCCTGTCCGTATGCACGCAACCTGCATCGGGCTTTATTGTGCCGGCCGCCATTCTCAGGATGGTCGTCTTACCGACACCTGAGGGTCCTAAGATCGCTAAGATTTGTTTTTCCTCTACCTTAAAGGATACAGAGTCTAAAATAGTGCGCTTGCCAAACGACTTAGTAACCCCGCTAAACTCTATCACGCGCCTACCTCCTCGCTTGCCACGCCAGCACATGGCTTTTGACCAAGTAAAGCATAACTCCCTCAATCAAAAGCACGGTAGTGGCCATCATCAGCATCCAAGCGAAGATTTCTGCTGTCGCCATATGTACCCGCGCCTGGCTTAAGGCCTGCCCAATCCCTCTGTCGACACCCACAATGACTTCTGCCATGATCATGAGCCGCACCGTTAGCCCTGCTGCAAGCAGGATACTAGGCAACAAAGAATGCACCGTTGCCGGTACATATGCGGCTAACAACTGCGTGGCCCGCGGCACGCGAAAAACCCGCAGCATTTCTAACAAGTCCACGTCTACCGATCGCACGGCAGTAACGGCCCCGTTATAGAGCAAAGGAAACCCTAAGGCTACGGCTGCCGCCACTACCTGACGCTCACCGCCGCCAAACACAAATATTACGAATAGAGCTAATGCCACCGGGGGGACAGCGACCAAAATGCTGATCGCGGGCTTCAGCAGATCCTCTATCCATGGATAAAAGCCGGCTAGCATCCCAACCGCTAGGCCCGCCATGATTTGCAGCCCTAGGGCGAGCAGGACTCTCCCGAGCGTCCGAGAGAAAGCGGCTGCGGCAGGGGGCGAAGTAAACAGGTGGACGGTAGCCTCTAGCGTCTCAGCAGGCGTAGCTACAAGCAGCGGGCCGTAAACTTGGGACATCGCCTGCCAAGCAAGCGCGAACACTACTATGCCTGTAACCATCCAAAGGAGCGGTGCGACTCCCCGTGGCTTCAACCGGTTATTCATGCACCACACCTGCATCACTGCTCACAGTGCGCCATCTCTGCAAGTACCGCGCCACAGGACTGACAAGTACAAAATCTAAGACCCCTGCTACTACGAGGCAGACTGCCACCCAAGCGAAAAGTCGCGCTGCGTCTAAGTTGAACCGCGTCATGGCCATGGCGAACCCAATGCCATCGTTGCTGCCCAGGAGTTCAGCCATGACAGTCTTACGGAAAGCCGTGCCTGCGGCGAAGGCAAAGCCCGTTAAAATGGCAGTTGCAAGCGCAGGCAGGTAAATGCTCCACCACAGGTTCCACCTTGAAAGCCGGTAGACAGCCGCCATTTCTAGGAGATCTGCGTCTATTAACTCCATTCCTTCTACAACGCTGACATACATAATGGGCACTGTAAAGAGGGCAGTGATAAAGATAGCCATGGAAGAGCCTACGCCGAACCATACCATGGCCAGCATAACCACTACAACAGCCGGGGAACTAAGCAAGGTTCCGATCAAGGGCTTAAGCAAATAGTAAACCGGTTTACAGAAGCCTGCGGCGGCGCCACTGATAAAACCTAGCGCCGCGCCGATAGTCAGCCCCGTTAACGATCTGTGTAAGGACACCGCCAATTGCCGCCATAGCTCACCGGTCTCTGCGAGAATTAGTAGGCTCTCGCCGACCGCGCGGAGCCTAGGCACGGCACCGGTCGTCCTAACTGCCACAAGCTCCCACGCTAGCAGGATACATACACCCCCGACAAGGTAGAAGGGTTTAATCTGGCTGCCAATAGAAACGTTCATCCGGCAATCTCCCGCCAATAATGTCTGGGTTCATCTGCTGCAAGGTGAGGAAATAACGCTCTAGCTCTGCACGGACTTCTCGCGCCGGCACAACTCTAAATTCAGAGAACTGCAGAGCACTGGCGGCAGCCGGGGCCTGCAAGCCTTCGATGCCACGTGCGGCTAACGCGCCCATGTCACTTGGGTTAGCGGTAGCCCACAGCGCGGCTTGTGTGTACGCATCGCTAAACGCTTGAATTAAGTCGTTGCGGTCTACTACGGCCGGAAGTGCCACGATGCCGGCTTGCGGAATGCGCTCCGGAGACCCTGTCACTTCGCCCCAAATTTTGCGTAACGTGATCAGCCGCGCTAAACGTCTCCCTTGTTGTTGCGCGCTCATTACGGCTGAAGTGGCGGCAGGCTCCGACAGGACTGCTAAATCAGCCCGCCCCGTCGCTAGCAGCCCAGCCGCCTCCATAGGTGAAGGAACATAATCTATCTGCAGGTCGCGAGCAAGGTCTAGCCCTTTGCCTGCCGCTAGGAAACGAAATACCAGATCGGGAGTATCGCCACGCGATGGGATAACGATGCGTCGCCCCCTAAGATCTTCCATCGACCGCACGGGGATGCCTTCGACGCCAACTACGTAGAGGTTACCCCAGACGGCCACGTTGACTAGCCTCAGGTTGACTCCTCGATTGTAGAGGTTAGCCGCTACATAAGTCGGCAAAGCAGCAAAGTGCATATCACCCGTTATTGCTTGCGCTCGCAGCATGTCGACAGTGCGCGCGATATGCACCTGAGCTTCCCTCGCGATCGGGCTGGCAGCTTGTTCGTCACGCAGGCGGAAAAATGGGAACGTAAGCGGAGCTATCGGCCCAAGCAAGTTTAGTCGCTCTAGCCTGCTTATAATGGAAACTCGCATACGGCTCTCATCCCAAGTAACACCATACTGCAGCGTTTCGCTGATAAAGCGCAACGGCACCAGCGTCCGCCCGTTAGCAATAAAGGCTGGTACGTCCAGCTCGACAGCCCGACCGTTACGACGCGCAGCGAGCGCCCCGATGGTAAGCGATACCGTAGTTTCGCCTCTAGTTATGGATACAGTGCGCGCCTCTTCATCCCAGCCTACGACTGCTCCCATCGCCTCGACAATCGCACGCACCGGCACCATCACCCGTCCTCTGACTATCTGCGGATTAACGTCAAAGGTAATCGGTCGATTGTCTACGCGCACATTAATGGCGCGGCTCGCAGCTACATTCACTTCGCCGCCCATTACACCCAGCATCATCACCGCCATAAGTAGAGCGCACGCCTTGACCAACCACTTGTTCTGCATCATTAAACGTCTCCTTTCATTTTTAAAAACCAGTCCCACCCCTTCCAAAACAAACGACAATTGTTTATCTCAGCTTCAGGCAACATGGGGACTTCCGCAGAAACAGGAATGTACCCGTTTCTTAAGAAAAACTCTTGCAGGGGGGCAGACCGCAAAAAGTGGCCCACATCTAGTAACGCCTCGTCTGTTCCCACGCGCCAGAGCATGATGTTGGGCAGACCAAATGCCCCTTCGCTTGGCCAGACCATCGCTAAGTTTTTGTGCCGAGAAAAGCGGGCGAACGACACTTTGTTGACCCCCACGGGGTATTGCCCCTCGTCCACAGCATTTTTTACGTCGACCGGGGACCCTCGAAATACGATGTGCTTCAAGAAATCGGCATAACGATCCGGAAACAAGTCCTGCATCAGAGCCAAGAGCGCCCTGCTGGCAGGGAGATGCCGCTCGGGAAACAGTATCTGCCCGCGCCACTTCTCGTCTAGCAAATCTTCCCATTTTTGCGGCGCATTGTTTGCGGGGACGAGTTTTTGGTTATAGATTATAAGCAACGGAATCAAAAAAATCGGGTGAAAATAGCCCTGCGGGTCCTCAAATCCCCTCGCTGATAATTCCTCGCGCAATGGGAATTGCCCCGCACATGGACGCAACCACTCTCGCCGCTCGTGCTTGGTAAGTGCAGCTAAATCACTGCCGTAGGTGATCACCATATCGTCTATCTCGTCTATGGCTAAGGGCAACTGTCCGTCTTCGCGCTGATGGCAAGTTACGGCCTTTACCCGAACTGTCGTGTGGTGTTTTTGGCCTATCTCACCTACAGCGGTCCTAAGCATATCGGCGAGAGAAAGATTGATGTTTAGTGGACTATGCAGAAACACGCTGGGCATCTGGCCAGGTCACCTCCTTGATTGCTTCCGGTGTCAGTTCGCCCCCTAGGCGGATACGCTCCCGCAATTCGCATAACACCGCGTCTATTTTCTGCAAGCGGCCGGCAAGAGCCTTTTCACTGGGACTTGCAGTCAACAACTTGGCCATCCCCCCATTTTGCATAACTATTCTTTTGTCAGCTAGCAGCGCTAGCAAGGGGTCATGGGTGACAACTAATACTACTTTCCCCCGCCCCGCCAGCAGGCGCAAGGCACTTAAGCGGTTGATGCCAGCATTCTCAATCTCGTCGACCAACACAATCGGGGCGTTACTTAAAAGCGCGACGTCGGCAACCATCAAAGCGCGCGACTGACCTCCACTCAACGCCGTCAGGCTGTCATCCATCATTAAAGGCTCGCCAGTTAGCTGATTAGCACAATCAACCACCGCTTTTGCGACCTCGAGAGCATTTTCAATGTGACGGCTTTCCGCATGTAAGAGCAAGAAGTCCCGCACTGACATATCGATGACAAAGTTCATGTTCTGGGATATCTCGGCGACCAGTCTGCGTAAGCTAGTTTCTACCGCGAATTCTGCTGGCACCTGGTCGTTGATCTGAATCTGCCGCCGCGAAGGGGTATCCCCATCGGCCCAGTACTCGATGTCCGAAATCAGCTGACTTTTCCCGGAACCAGTGGGCCCGACTACGGCCACAATCTCCCCAGGGTAGATCTCTACCATGCGCAGGGTTTCCCTCACGCCGCTCTTAGTGATGCCGCCTAAGACAGCTATTTTCCTAATCATTGCTGACCTCCCTGTAGACGATTTTCTTCACATTCCCCATCTGGTAGCGGCTGCCGATAACTGTCTCGCCATTACAATAGGAGCAAACCGCAGAAGGCATTGGGTAGCGCAGTTCCCGCCCTTCAACCCCTTCTATGGAAGGGCTAGCCAGCACTACTTTCTTTAAGCGTAGGGCCCCCTGTCCGGTCAAACCGTTAATCTCGAGCACATGGGCAGCAGGGTTAACCATTTCGATTCTCCTGCGGAACACTTCGCGCTCGGCTTGAGAAACGATGTCGCCTTTTGTTACCACAACCACATCTGCAGTTGTCAAGACAGGGCCAACTTTCTTGGGCGTATCAATGCCGCTTAAGTTATCTACCACACAGATGGATAGACACCCCTTAATGCCCGGCGCACAACGGTGACATAGGCCGGCCGTTTCCACCACTAAGATTTCGGCTTGCTGCTTTTCCCCCCAGGCGAAAATCTCCTCTAGATTGGACACATAGAAATGATCGGGACAAATGTAATCGCTTAGACCGACCATTACCGGTAGACTTAGGCGCCGATACGTGCTGTGATCCGAGGTTTCAAGACAGTCAATTTTGCACACCGCGACGCGAATCTTGTCCGTCAAGATGTGCCGCAGGGTGTGCAGCATCACCGACGTCTTTCCCGTTGCCGGAGGTCCAGCCACAATTACCAAACGCATATTTTAATCTCCTTCGTTGACAATGATAATCATGTTCATCTATGATTCAATTATACAGTTACTTCCCCTGATAAAAAAGTATCTGGGGTTACACTTTTTCTTTATCTACACACATAACTTTAGAGGGGGTTCGGCTGTGAACAGCATGCTCTCGCAACTTAACAAGTGTAGCCTGTTTAATCACTTGTCAGCAGGCGACGTGGAGAAGCTCTTAAAGGGTATTGCCTTTAATATTAAGAGCTACAAGCGGAACGAGGTGATTTTTTCGCCTCTACGCCCAGTTGATACCTTAGGGATCATCCTGAGAGGGGCTGTTGACGCCCAAAAGCTGCTGGCGTCTGGCAAGGTGATCACCGTGAGCAGGCGGTTTCCGTACGACCTGATTGCCGATGCGTCCATATTTGCGGCAATCGATTGCTACCCTTCCACAGTATCGGCCTGCGAAAACAGCCATGTGTGGCTAATAAACAAGACGGAGCTGCTAAAGCTATTTGCCCGCGACAACATGCTAATGCTTAAGTTTCTCGAGTCGGTTTCGAACAGGGCTTTAGCCCTTAGTAATGCCATAGAATTGTTCTCATTGCGGTCAGTTGGCGCAAAAATAGCCCATTTTCTGACAATGGAGCAAGGACGACAGAAGAGTAGCACCATCACGCTGCTATTTTCCAAAAAGTCGCTGGCCGAACAGCTGAACGTATCCAGACCCACTCTATCTAGGGAGTTAAAGAAAATGCAGCGAGGTGGGATTATCTCCTGCAACAAGCGCACTATTAGCATCCTTGACCAAAGCAAACTACTAGAACTGCGCGACCAGTGAATAAACAAAAGCGACCATCTCTTGCTGGTCGCTCGTCATTTGCCGTTAGTCGGCGCTAAGTTTATAATTTTTGTTTTTGATTTTTGATCGTCTACCTCTTGCCTCTTACATTG
>QLUB01000067.1 GCA_018725205.1 candidate division NPL-UPA2 bacterium | reverse complement strand
CTCATCTGGGCACGCGACTCGATGCTATGGTTCTATTCTACTATGCTACTTCTACCTGTGGCTTACTACTACTCCCGCGGCGCACAGATTTCCGCGAGCGACCTCGTGGCGAGCTTTAATCTGAGCGAAACGCAAAAAGCCACCTTGAGTCTCATCAACAACGCAGTGCTTTTGGTCGTAGCGGCACTGCTCGTCAACCCAGCTCTGTCACGCCTGATGGTTTCGTTGCGCATTGGTGAAACATCCATTTTGACCCTGTGGCGCCCGCCGCTGTGGCCTTTCTTTATTCTCGTACCGATCACCTTTACCTTAGTCAGCCTGCAAGCTTTGATCGGGGTCGTTAGGTCAGCACAGGCATTATTGAAGGAGGATGCACAACGATGAGCCCCCAAGTCATGACCATGCTGTCCGCCGTGGGACTCATTGCAGGCATTCTCATCGGCATGCCAGTTTCAACCGTGCTAATGAGCATCGGCGTCGTCATCGGCTTCGCTGCCCTCGGCCCACTTGGCCTCGACATAATGACTCGCGGCGTTTTTGCTGTAATGATGAATGATACACTGGTCGCCTTGCCGCTATTTGTATTCATGGGCTGTATGCTGCAATCCTCGGGTATCGCGGACCGTCTATTCCACAATTTGCGCTTGGCTCTAGGCTCCTTGCGCGGCGGACTAGGCATAGTAACGATTTTGATTTCCACTATCCTTGCCGCAACTACCGGTATAATAGGTACGGCGGTAATTATGATGGGAGTCTTAGCTCTCCCTAAAATGTTGGAAACCAAGTACAGCAAGCCCTTGGCAGCAGGGATCGTCTGCGCGGGAGGGACGTTAGGAATCCTTATACCACCTAGCATTATGCTGATCCTCTACGGGTTGTCGGCAGGCGTATCCATTGTTTCCTTATTTGCCGCCGCCATTGTGCCCGGGTTGCTGCTATCTGTTTTGTACATGCTCTACATCGCTTACATCGCTATCGTATGTTACTTTCGCCCTGAACTTGGACCCCCATGCTGCGAAGAGGAGCGGGCACTTATCAACCCCGCCACTTTTGCATCAGAACTCGTAATTTCTCTAGCACCCCCGCTCGCGTTGATCTTAGGCGTGCTTGGAGCAATTCTTTTTGGCATCGCCACGCCCACCGAGGCTGCAGGCATCGGCGCCTTATCTACTGTCCTATTGTGCCTCGCCATGCGCAAGTTCACCTGGGTTGTGCTACGTGATGCTGCCAAACAGACCGCCCAAGTATCCTCCACAATTCTCTGGCTGATGGTCTGTGCCCAGATGTTCACGTCGGTCTTCTTGGGTATGGGCGGCGGCGAAGTTATCAAGGACTGGATTTTAGCTATTGCCGGCGGAAATCCGACGGTTGTGCTCTTTATCATGATGGTTTCCATATTCGTTCTTGGTCAAATTGTCTGCTGGACCGGAATTTTACTCATTGTCGTTCCTATTTTTACGCCGATTGCCATCTCCATGGGCTGGGATCCCATCTGGTTCGGCATGTTGGTCTGCGTTAATTTGCAAATTTCGTTCCTGTCGCCGCCCTTTGCTTATGCCATTTTTTACCTAAAACAGGTTGCTCCCCCGGAATTGCAGCTACAGGATCTCTACCGCGGCGTGTGGCCATTCATTGGGTTACAGGCATTGGGGTTGCTGCTTGTCGCCCTGTTCCCCGAACTCGCCTTATGGTTGCCAAGGCTATTGCTTAGGTAGTACGGGTGTCGCGCGCTAGCTTAAAGGGCAGCGCTAAATAAAAGGAGGGTCAATGAGTGAAAAACAAAAGTCTCACAATCCTACTCATCGTTGCCGTCTTAGGGTCATTTGTGGTCGGTTATGCTGTCCGCCCCATGGTCACACCCGCCGCAGCTCCGGGTGAAGGCCCAGGCGAAGTGACCAATTGGAGAATGCAATCGGGTTATGCCGCGGGTCATCCAACCTTTGTCCGGCTCCAAGCATGGGTCGAGGACGTCAGGCTGGCCACCAACGGTCGCCTCGTCATTTCCCTGCATCCGGTGACTGCGTTGATGCCGCAGGCCGAGCAATTCACCGCCGTTTCGGGGGGAACAATACAGGTTTCTCTTGGCCATGGGGCGTGGTGGATCGGCACAAACCGCGCTTTTGCCCTCTCTGATGCACAGGCGTCCGGACTTTCATCCGAAGAAATGCAATTCTGGCTGATTAACCACGGCGGCCTGGCGAAGATTCAAGAACTCTACGCTGCCTACAATATCCATTGGCTCCCGGGCGTAGACTTCCCAGCTGAAATGTTCCTCTGGTCTCACAAACCCATTCGCGTTCCTGCTGACCTGCGAGGCGTGAGGGTGCGCGCTGCCGGTCTGGCGCTAGACGTATTCAGACGGTTAGGACACGAAGCCTTCTTTAAGCCTGGCGGCGAAATCGTACCCTCACTGATGCAAGGGGTTATTGATGCCGCTGAGTTTACCCAGCTCTATGGCGATATCGCGCTAGGCTTTCACGAAGCTGCCAAGTACGTAAACGTCGGCAGTCGCGCTACGGCCATGACGGTAGGCCTTGAGTTCAACAAGACCGCATGGGACAAACTTCCTGCCGACATGCAGGCGATTGTCACTAACGTTACCTTGGCCCACTTTATGTTTAATGATGGGCATCATCGACTGCTCGAAAAGCAAGGGCTCGTGCTAGCACGCGAGAGGGGCGTTACTGTCGTGGAGGTGTCGCCAGAGCTCAACAACCTGTTCCGCAGCACCTGGGATCAGATCAACGATGAAGAAGCCGCAAAAGACCCGCGCTTCGGGGCGATCTGGAACTCGCTGAAGGAGTTTCGCACCAGCTACCGAGAGCTTGCCAGAACCATGTGGCCTTGGGAATAGCCGATTGCAGAAAAGAGAGCCTAGGGCTGCGGCCCGGGCTCTCTTTTTTTGGAAGCAAAAGGGAAGCAAAAGGGACGGAGCCTTTTGCTTCACGCATGAGCCCTTGCCACACACACAATGAAAGGAACGGACTACATTGAACGTTGATGTAATCTTGCATGAACTGAAACTACTCGGGACAGAGCGTACGAAGCGAGCCTACATGGCACGAGGAGCTCGCGAACCTCTCGTTGGCGTCCGCTACAGGGGCGATGAAACCTCAAACGGTGGAGGGGAAAGACCAAATGCAGTATGCCGCACGCTCCCAAAGAAATTCAGCGGGCGGTGGACAAGGGACGGCTAGGTTTCAAGCGCAGACATGTGAGATGCTGATCGCGTACGGGTCGCGTTGCTTACGCTGAAAGCAGGGGCTATAATAAGTCTGAATCTTCGTTGCGGGCAGACCGCCTGTGGCGATATCAGGGAGGCGGAGACTCAGTGCCCTTACTCATGACAGAATGCAACCAATTTCTTGCGACACACGGCATTACAGCCGTATATCTCTTTGGCTCTCGGGCAGCTGGTCTAGAACATGCGAGTAGCGATTACGACCTCGCTTTCCTTTTCGCTGAGTACCATCCCAGTGAGCACGACTTGTCTCTGCGGCTGACATTAGCGGAAGAACTCTCCCAGAGGCTCGGCGAACGAGTCGACTTAGTGTTTCTACAGGGTGCCTCTATTTTGATGCGATTTGAGGTAGTTGCCACAGGCAAAGTCGTCTATTGCACTAATGACGCGTTCAGAACAGATTTTGAGGACATTGCCTACCGGGATTACTTAGACTTCAAGCCCTTCATGGATCAGTATTACAGGGATGAAGCGGAGGCGGTCAAGAGTGGACATTTCTTTAAATCTTAAACTGATTAACGAGAGGCTATCGGCAATCCGCGCGTCGGGAATCCGCATGCAGAGACTAATCGCTCTCGGTAGGTCAAACTTTGTAGCGGACCCTGACAATTTCGCTATAACTGAACACCATCTGCGTAGATCATTAGAGGCGATATTGGATATTGGTCGCCATATCATTGCCAAAAAGGGCTGGGGTGCGCCGAAGGATTATAGCAGCATTTTGTTGACCTTAGGACAGCGCGGGATTCTCCCGCAGACATTTGCGCAGAGAGTACAGGGCATGGCCGGGTACCGCAATCGCTTGGTGCATGCATATGCTGACGTCTCGCCAGAGGAGATCTACGACCTCTTGGTTAAGCACCTAGAGGACTTCGCTGAGTTTAACGCACTCATTTTCGCCTTTCTTGAGCGAGATTGAGATGCATAGGAGTTTTAATGCAGCTGGCTCGCACTGTAGGCTTGAGTTCTGACGCTTGTGGTCAATACCCCGCGTGAGACGTTATTCTTAGTGGCACTAGTGGAGATCGGTGCTTCGGTTCATGCCAGACGGCTTTTCGGTTCGCTCGGCTCCGCTAAGCAGCGTATATCACTGGCATCGCTCCCTATCGCCGCCGCTACCTCAAAATTGATGGCCGGATAAACAACGGGGCCTCCTCTTGTCAGGAGCACTGCCCGCAGCTCCCCCACTACGCCGCCAGTGCAAACACCGGAATTGGCCTGACGATGGTTTAACCTGAGCACGCGAAGCAAAAGGCTCCGTCCCTTTTGCTTCGTTGACAAGAAGGTGTCCAACAAGTATAATACCCTTGTGCACGTTTTGTGCACAAGGGTATTTCAACATATGAAACGGGAGGTGCATTGTGCCCAGAGCAGTCATCTCAGGCACCGGAGCTTATGTTCCGACACGTGTCTTGACGAACAAGGAGCTAGAAAGTGTCATAGATACCACTGCAGATTGGATACTAAGCAGAACTGGCATCAGCGAGCGCCGCATCGCTCTGCCTGACGAAGCAACCTCTGATCTGTCCTACCCTGCGGCCAAGCAGGCGCTCGAAAACGCAGGGCTACTAGCCACCGACATTGACGCGACTAGCCACTGACATTGACGCGATTATTGTCGCTACAATCACTCCAGACATGTTGTTCCCTTCTACAGCCTGCATTATTCAGGCTAAACTCGGTGCCAAAAATGCGGTAGCGTTTGACTTGAGTGCAGCATGTACCGGGTTTGTCTATGGCCTGCAACTCGCGGTACAAGCCATAGAATCCGGGAGTTGGCGGCATGTGCTGGTAGTGGGGGCGGAGACCCTCTCCCGCATCGTGGACTGGCAGGACCGCAATACCTGCGTATTGTTTGGCGACGGCGCGGGTGCGGCTGTGGTCAGTGCTTACGGCAAGGGCCCGCGCATTCTTGGGGTGCATCTTGGCGCCGACGGTACAGATGGCCATGTGCTGACATTGCCCGCCGGGGGGTCAAGGCTGCCGGCCTCACTTGAGACCGTTAGCGGTCGCCGTCACTTTGTGCATATGAACGGGCAAGAGGTGTACAAGTTTGCAGTGCGGATTGTTGACGAAGCGTGCAGCCAGTTGCTCGACAAGCTAGGGCTCACCTATGAAGACGTGGATTTCTACATACCCCACCAAGCGAACTTACGGATCATCGAGGGCTTCGCTAAGCGGCTGAAAGTCCCGCTCACGAAAATCGCGGTGAATCTAGACAGGTACGGCAATATGTCGGGAGCTTCGATTCCTGTTGCGCTGCACGAATTTAGCGAACGGCAACCTAGGGCAGGAGACAAGGTTATGCTGGTTGGTTTTGGCGGCGGGTTAACTTGGGGCTCTTGCTTACTTGAATGGCAGGTGGACTAGAGAACATGGATAGAGTCAGGCGACTTCTCGGCACTAAATATCCGATTATTCAGGGGGGCATGGCTTGGGTCGCGACGGCAAGCCTCGCCGCTGCAGTTTCTAACGCCGGAGGCTTAGGCATAGTGGGAGCCGGGCACGCACCTAGCGAATGGGTGCGACAGCAAATCAGGCTGATTCGCGACCTGACGGACAAGCCCTTTGGCGTTAACGTGATGCTACTGTCCCCCTCAGTTAAAGATGTGGTAGATGTTGTGGTTTCAGAACGCGTCCCGATTGTTACGACCGGTGCGGGAAGCCCCGGGCCTTACATGGAGGCCCTGAAACTTGCCGGATGCAAAGTTGTCCCCGTGGTGGCCTCCGTTACGCTAGCGCGACGCCTTGAGCGCATGGGCGCGGATGCGATTATCGCCGAGGGCTCCGAGGCGGGCGGGCATATCGGCGAAGTCGGCACTATGGCCTTAGTGCCGCAAGTGGTAGATGCGGTGGCTGTGCCGGTAATCGCTGCCGGCGGCATTGCGGACGGCCGCGGTATTGCCGCCGTCCTGATGCTTGGAGCAGAGGGGGTCCAGCTAGGCACTCGCTTTATCTGCGCGACCGAGTGCGAAGCGCACATTAACTACAAAGAGGCAATTGTAAGTGCCGGTGAACGCGACGCAGTAGTCTGCGGCACATCGATTGGTCACCCAGTGCGAGCGCTAAAAAACCAATTGACGCGGGAGATTTCTGCGTTAGAAAAGCAAGGTGCTGACGAAGAGGAACTGCAAAAACTTGGTGCCGGGAGATTGCGCCTCGCCTTTGAACTGGGAGATGTGCTCTGTGGCTCTCTGATGGCTGGGCAGTCAGCAGGGCTGATTAAGGACATTCGCCCGGCCAGGGAACTGATATTATCTCTAGTCGAGCAAACTGAAATCCTGCTGGGGAGGCGTATATGGAAAGATTAGTATTCTTGTTCCCGGGCCAAGGCAGCCAGTATGTTGGGATGGGCATGGAAATGGCCGCAGAGTTTAGCGAAGCGGCAGAGGTTTTTGCGGAGGCAAACAGTGCCCTTAATTCCCCACTAAGCGACGTAATTTGGGGTGGCCCGGCGGAACAACTCGCCCAAACCGAAATCACTCAACCAGCCATTCTAACCATGAGCGTTGCCGTGCTCCGCGTGTTAGCGAAGCACGGCATCGCGCCCGCCGCCACGGCTGGCCTTTCTTTAGGCGAGTACACGGCTTTAGTTGCAGCTGACGCTCTCTGCTTTGACAAAGCTGTTTGCTTAGTGCGCGAGCGGGGCAGGCTCATGCAGGCGGCTGTCCCCGCAGGACGTGGGGCTGTGGCCGCCGTGATGGGCTTAGATTCGGCGGTTGTGGAGCAGGCTTGCCTTGCGTCGCGGGAGGTCGGAGTTGTAGCAATTGCCAACTACAATTGTCCTGGGCAAGTAGTGATAGCGGGAGAAGTGCCGGCCGTCGATGCCGCGCTCGGTAAGTGCACAGAGCTTGGTGCTAAGCGCGCGGTGAAACTTCCGGTAAGTGCCCCGTTTCATACCTCGCTACTTGGGAGCGCCGGGGAAGCTTTACGCCTACACTTGGACCGCGCAAGCATCTCGCCTCTCCGTCTACCTGTAGTTAGCAATGTGACTGCAAATTACCACACTGATGTGTCGCTTGTAGACTCATTAGTGGCTCAAGTCAGCAGCCCCGTGCGTTTTGAGGAGAGCGTTCGCCGCTTACTTGCTGACGGGTACAAGCACTTCGTTGAGGTCGGCCCCGGCAACACCCTCGCCTCTTTTGTCAAACGCATAGACAAAGACGTCAATGTGTTCAGTGTGGGAGACAGAGCGGGCCTAGTCAAGCTGCTTGGGTGCTTAGCATGAAGGTAGCTCTAGTTACCGGTGGCACAGGCGGTATAGGTAAGGCTATTTGCCGCGAGCTCTCTCAAGCTGGTTTTGCGGTGGTGATACACTACAACAGCGACGCCACCCAGGCGGAAAGTTTGGTACAAGAGCTTAACGCCTTAAGCGCGGAAGCGCTACCAGTAATGGCCGATGTTGCTTCCGAAGCTCAGGTAGAGGCGATGTTTACCGAGATTATCAGCCACTTTGGTCGCGTGGACGTGGTTGTCAACAACGCAGGCATTACGCGCGATGCCTTGATGCTACGCATGAAGCTCGCTGATTGGCAAAGAGTTATTGACGTTAATCTTACAGGAGCATTCCTAGTAAGCCGTGCGGCTGCCAAAGCCATGATCAAACAACGCAGCGGGAAAATCATCAATATTGCTTCGGTGGTGGGACTGTGCGGCAATGCCGGACAAGCTAACTACGCCTCCTCGAAGGCGGGCCTCGTTGGCTTAACCAAGAGCCTAGCCAAAGAACTGGCTAGCCGCGGTGTGACCTGCAACGCGGTTGCCCCGGGCTTTATCGAAACATCTATGACCGCCGTGTTGCCGGAAGACGTGCGCAATGAGTTGTTAAAGTCTATCCCTCTCCGCCGCTCGGGCACGCCGGAAGATGTAGCAGCTGCTGTTGGGTTTCTAGCCGGTCCCAAAGCAGACTATATCACCGGTCAGGTGCTCTCTGTTGACGGCGGAATGAACATATAGCCCTTGAAAGGAGGTGTTAACATGGAACTTCTCGATCGTATACGCCCGATCATTGCCGAAAAACTGTCCGTCAACGAAACGGAAGTAGTCCTTGCCGCCGCGTTTAAGTCCGACCTCGGTGCCGACTCGCTCGATCTAGTCGAGCTCGTTATGGGCCTAGAAGAGGAATTTGGCATTTCCATTCCGGAAGCGGACATGGGTAAAATTGTAACCGTACAGGATGCCGTCACTTATGTGTCTGCAAAACTATCCTAGGAGGAGATGCAGATGAGAAGAGTTGTGATTACGGGTCTCGGTGTCGTTTCCCCCATAGGCACGGGGCATGAATCGTTTTGGCAGGCCCTCCTTGCAGGCACATCCGGTGTCGGCGCCATAACGCGCTTTGACACCCAAGAATTTACCACCAAGATAGCCGCCGAGGTCAAGGACTTTGACCCCGGTCTATATATGGACAAGAAGGAAGCCAAACGCATGGACCGTTTCGCGCAATATGGTGTGGCCGCCGCATGTCTCGCTCTCAAAGACGCAGGGATTGTTGTCACACCGGATAATGCCGAGCAAATTGGCGTTTACGTGGGGGCCGGCATTGGCGGCATGGAAACGCTCGAAAGTCAGTTCGCTGTGCTCAGGGAAAAAGGACCCGCCAAAGTAAGCCCCTTCTTTGTGCCCATGATGATTGGCAATATGGCGGCTGGTCAAATCGCCATTACCTTGGAACTGAAGGGACCCTCGAGCGACGTTGTCACCGCCTGCGCCAGCGGTGCCCAAGCGGTAGGTGACGCGGCCCGACTCATCGAGCGGGGCGATAGCGAAGTAATGTTAGCGGGCGGAACGGAGTGCGCGATTACACCCCTAGCGGTGGCCGGGTTTAATTCGGCGCGTGCCTTAAGTACTAGGAACGATAGCCCTGCTACAGCCAGCCGTCCTTTTGACAAGGAGCGCGACGGCTTTGTAATGGGCGAAGGCGCCGGGGTACTGGTTCTTGAGAGCCTCGAACACGCTGTGGCGCGCGGAGCACATATCTACGCTGAAGTAGTGGGCTATGCCACGACTAACGACGCCTATCATATTACCTCGCCCGACCCAGAGGTTAGAGGCACGGTGAAATGTATGCAGAAGGCCCTCGCAGACGCAAAACGGAACCCGAGTGACGTGGATTACATCAATGCTCATGGCACGTCAACAGACCAGAACGATAGGCTTGAAACCAGAGCCATAAAAGAGGTGTTTGGTGCTCATGCCTATAGGCTTGCCATCAGCTCGACTAAGTCCATGATCGGACACTTGCTGGGAGCGGCGGGTGCAGTTGAGCTAATAGCCACCGCTTTAGCCATTCACGACGGTGTCGTTCACCCGACGATTAACCACACCTCGCCCGACCCCGACTGCGACCTTGACTATGTGCCGGAGGGTGCGCGGCAGATGCCCATTCGCGTTGCGCTCAAGAACTCGTTTGGCTTTGGGGGCCATAACTGCAGTATAGTGCTAGCCAAATACAGCGGGTAACTGCAGGGAAGAGGTGCCCGGTGAAAGTACCAGAGCTTAAGATCGGCAACAAAGTGGCGCGCGTGCCCATCGTGCAGGGCGGCATGGGCGTAGGCATATCCCTCTCCCGCCTTGCGGGGGCGGTGGGCAAAGCAGGCGGCGTGGGTGTCATTTCGGGCGTAGAGATAGGCTTTAACTGGCCCACTTACACTAATGACAAGATTAGAGCCAATCGGGAGGCCCTCATTTGGCACATACAGCGCGCCAAGGAGATCGCCCTAAGAGGCGTCATTGGCGTTAACATTATGGTAGCTGTCAATGATTACGAGGAGATGGTCGCTGCAGCCGTCGCGGCGCAGGCAGACATCATCTTTAGCGGGGCCGGTCTGCCCTTATCTCTGCCCGCGCTGGTCGCCGGTTCGGGGGTCGCTATCGCCCCCATTGTAAGTTCAGCGCGGGCCGCGGTACTACTTGTTAAGCAATGGCTTAACAAGTACGCACGTCTTCCTGACGCCTTAGTAGTTGAAGGGCCTTTGGCGGGGGGCCACTTGGGATTCTCGCGGGAGCAGCTCTTTGACGTATCAGGCAAATATTCGCTGGAGACGATTCTCGGCGAAGTGCTGGTAGCGCTAAAGCAATTGCTCGGCGTCAGGGCCGCCGAGATACCGGTCGTTGCTGGCGGAGGGCTTTACTCTGGTCAGGACATTGCCCGCATCCTGCGGCTCGGAGCGAGCGGCGTCCAGATGTCCACCCGCTTTGTGGCCACCGAGGAGTGCGACGCCCCACCTGAGTTTAAGGCGGCTTATCTTGCGGCTTCGCCTAGTGACGTTGTGATTATCGACAGCCCTGTAGGGATGCCCGGTCGGGCGCTGCGCAACACTTTCCTGAACGAAGTTTCGCGCGGCGAGCGAATGCCTAACATGTGTGTGATTAACTGCCTAAAACCATGTGTGCCAAGCCAAGTGCCGTATTGCATTGCCTCTGCCTTAGTCAACGCTGCCAAGGGGCAGATGAGCGAAGGGTTTGCCTTTTGTGGCTCTGAAGTGCACCGCATCGACCGCATTACCACTGTGGAAGCTCTGATGTCTGAGCTAAAGATTGAACTAGAACAAGCCTAGATAGCAAACTCAGGCGGCATGCATACGCAGCACGCTTAAGTGCTAGGCTTAGGAACCATGCTTAGGCGCCATGCCTAGGCTTGCAGCGATCGTGCCAAAAGACGTGAAGCAAAAGGCTCCGTCCCTTTTGCTTCAAGAGCGCGAAGTTACAGCAACCGCAGGGTTCCACTGCGTCAACCGCTCAGCCAGTCCAGCGACTGTAAATGTTCT
>QLUB01000066.1 GCA_018725205.1 candidate division NPL-UPA2 bacterium | reverse complement strand
TTAGCATATGAGCACTGGGAGGGGCGACACGCAAGTTTTACCTTGGCAGCGCCCTCGCCCCTGCGCAAGACGGTTACTCTCGGATGAAGTGGGGCTTGGAAACGCCCTTTGCCCGCCTGGAAAAGGAAAATTAATTGTGGATCGATAGCGCGAGTGCCAAATCTACCGCTAGGGCTGCCCTAGCGCTCATTTGCGTGAGGGCATGGGCCGTAGCGGCCTTTTGTGCTACGCCTTCGGCTAAGACCTCTCTTACTACCTGCGCCAGGTTCTCGCCACGAAACTCCTCATCCCACGGCAGGACTGCCCTCTCTAGCCCCAGACCATGGAAGAAAGCGCGCACTTTCGGGTCGTAGGCGAGCCCCACCACGGGCGTGCCCACACCGGCCGCCAAGATAGCGGCATGCAGGCGCATCGCGATTACGATTTGTGCCGCCGCTAACACTTCTCTTAGTTCTGCCAGTGAAGTGTAGCGGACCACAGACCCGCCACAACGGCGGACAAAGTCTTCGGCAAGCGGAGTGTCGTCCGGAATGTGCATGGGCAGGAAGGCGTAGTTAAGCGCGTGCTCCTCGGCGAGCCGCCTGAGGGCTGCGACGAGTTCTGCTTCCTGTGCGGCTCTGCCGCGACATTTACGCACCGCGACCACTGCCAAATGAGACTGCTGCGGTGCAGGGAGCGGCGGTAAAGCCAGCGCAGGGTCGGCTACCAAGTGCGGGCTGGCGTAGCGGACAAGCTGGGCTGAGCTTTCGTCGCGCACTGTCACTAGGCTTGCGGTCAGAGGCACAAGAACACGCACCATAATCCTCGCCCAGAGGGTGCGGAGCGGGCCAATGCCTTGCGCGTGAAAGACCACTGTGCAGCCTTTTGCTTTGGCCGCGAGCGCGCGCGATAGCCAAAAGGGGATAATGCGAGGCTCGCCGTCTTGCAGCAAGCTCCCGCCGCCGAGGAGCAGCAGGTCTCCCCGCTTGATTACCCCGGCAAACGCCCTGATGCCTGTTAGCCCCGGCAACACGGGAAAGGCTTGGACTTGGTGTACACGTTCTGTTTCGCTGGGGTTCCACGAAAACACGCCGATGTCTGTGACACCGCGCTGCCTAAGCAGATAGAGCGTACCCGCGAGAATAGCTTCATCCCCGGCATTACCCGCCCCGATAAACCCCATCACATAAACTCTACTCACATGCCATGCACCCGCATTAAGTCCTCCATCTCCCTTACCTTAGCTTCCCACGTATGTTGCGCTGCTACAGCCTGCCGTTTAGCCGCCAATGCCCGCACTTCCGTAAGGGAGATGCGCGCGGAAGACACAAGCTCTTCCGCCGTGGAAAAAGGGTAGACCAGTCCCTCCCAACGGGTTAGCTCAGGTATTGCCGTAACCAAGACCGGTTTACCGGCGGCAAAATACTCGTATAGCTTGATAGGATTAACGCTCTGTGTCAGCTGCGTATCCTTAAAGGGAATCATGGCTACGTCAAAATCGGCAAGGTAGCGCGGCAGTTCGCTGTAGGGCGTGAGCCCTCGATAATGCACATTCGGAGGCATATCTGGCCAAGGGACGCCTAGTTCTTTGGGGCCTATCAACAAGAAACTAAGTTCAGGCGCAAGTAAGGCCGCCTCGCGCACCAAGGCGACGTCCACCCAAGGCCCTAAGCCGCCGTAAAAACCAATAACCGGGCCGGTCAACCCGCTGACGCCTGTTTTGCCCCGGGCAGCGGCGGCGAAATGCGCTACTGCAGCGCCATTGCCGACATACCTGGTATCTGGTCGTATCCTCTGGCAACGTCTAACTAAAGCGTCCGAGGAAGCATACACACAGCGCGCGCGTCGCAAAAGACCCTGCTCCATAGCCAATACCACTTGCCGCCGCCACAACGGAGACATATCCGCAAAGGCGGCATGGTCGTCCACGCAGTCGTATGCTTGCGGCCACGGCGCGGGGAAGTCGGCAGTACCCGGGAGATGCGTCAACACCCCTGTAGGCTGCCACCCGAGGGCCTCTAGCGTCCCGCGCAGGAAACGCGCGAGATAACGCTGATTCAGTTTGTTGACGGCACGCCAGCTATATCCCCCCGGCAAGACCAGCGGCGGGGTAACTACGGCCAAAGCGTCCTCTGTAAAGCGCGGCGCACTCCCGAACGGGAACTTGGCCGATTCTTTACGCTTTAGCGGAGCTAACAGACTCGCGCTTGGTTCCACAAACAGGATGCGGGCCCCGTTAGCGACAAATCCCCGCGCCAGTTGCTGGGGGCGCGCAAAAACGCCGTCCCAAGGCACGGCACTAAACAATACGATTGTACGCACAGGACGCTTAGGCAAGCCTACCCCCCCCTAGCTTCCAATTCTCGATATACAGCAGCCGTCTTTTCGGCCATGACGCGCGCGGTAGCGTGCGCACAGAACCAGCCCTGCCCTGCCTCCGCACGCGCGGCAGCGCCTGACGGCTCCTGCAGGGACAGGACTATCGCGTCAGCAAGTTGGCGCGCGTCACCTGGCGGCACAAGCAGGCCGTTTGTTTGCGGCACTATAATCTCCGGTATGCCGCCGACGCCGGTGGCGACTACAGGCACTTTTGCCGCCAGTGCTTCTAAGAGCACTATCGGCAACCCTTCCATATCGGAAGACACGACAAATACATTTGATCCAGCCAAAATCTGCCTAGCGTCGCACCGATATCCGGCAAAAACCACAGAACGACTAATATTAAGCTCTGCCGCCAAGTGTTTAAGCTCTGCTTCAAGCGGGCCATCGCCTACCAGTACGAGCTTAGACTCGGGCACACGCGCCAATACGTGGGCCTGAGCCTTAAGTAAGATGTCAAACCGCTTGACGGGCACCAGCCGCCCCACTGCGCATATAACCGGACCGGCTTTGAGCCTAAACTCCGCCCGTAGGTCGAGTGGTTCTGCGGTCAGCTCGGCTATGCCGTTGTGAACCACGCTGATCCGGTCTTTTGCTACTCGCTGCTTGATCAAGGCCGCGCAAAGCTCATGCGACACGGCAATAAAATGGTCGGCCAGACGGCGCGTCATCTTGTCGACGGCGGAAAACCACAAGTTAGGTAGGAAAGCCGAGTAGTCTAAGTCAATGTGGCTGTGCACCGTGGTCACAACCAGCGGGATACCGGCAAGCCGCGCGGCTAGGCGACCATAGAAATTGGCCCTACCGCCGTGCGTATGCACTATCTCTGGCTTAAGCGCCACCAGCAGGTGCCGAAGACGTCTAAGCAAAGTCAGCGACATCATGTGCTTTACCCCTAGGCAATGTACGGGGATCCCGAGTGCGTCGGTTTCCTCGGCTAGGAGACCGGGTGAAAAAACGGCAAGCTCTGCGTCTATGGCCAGTTTGCGTAGCTCGGGCAGCAAGGCCACGAGGTGGCTCTTGCCCCCGCCTGTGTCTCCACCCCCGTTAATGTGCAGCACCTTCATCGTTTGCCAAACCTCCGCGTACCTGTGAAAGGCCATGCGCCGTATATTTTAAACAGCAACGCTACAGCCCCGACGGCCAATAGCCCAAATAGTGTGCCCAGCCACAACCCGTGAAAGACGCGCAGTAGCGATATGGCCAAGGGCGTGCGTAAATGCATAAAGCTGTTGACTATAGAAACCTGCGCGATTACAGAGACCACTAAGCCCCCCTCCACGATTAGGCGCGGCAAGCGGTGGCGGTAGTACAGCACCGTTAGCAGCACCGGATGTACAAGCATCTCCTTAAAGCGGGGACGCGCGATAAGGACTTCATCTAGCCAAAAACGCAAGTTAAGCTCAAATTGCCCGATGGCGTGCGCGTGCCCGGCGCGGAGCAAGTAAATGTAAAAGACCACTCCCAGAAAGAGCACTGCGGTCACAGACTTCCATAGGCCGAAGCGGCGCACTTCGCCGAGCACCTCATGCGGCAATTGACGCAGGCGCGGCAGCCAGAGCATGGCAGCAAAAAGCACAACCGGCAAGGAGTATTGTATTTTTACGCCACGAAAGTAATGGAACTCCTTAATAAACTCCCAGTCGCTGAGATACGCCGCCACCAACAGGGCCAGAGCGGTTGTTGCTAGGTTAATAAGGAAATAGCCCTGCCACGGGCACTTCCATTCGCGAAGTAACGCCAAGGCGGCGAAACTCGCGGCCACGGCGCCTACCAGCCCAAGGCCAAGCCTTACCCAGAGCGCCCAGGGCGTAAACAGGCCAAACTGCGCAAGCGCGACACCGAGAAACCCAAGCCCCGCCAACACCACAGGAATTTTAGCCTTTAACGCCAGTACATAGCACAACAGCCCAATGCCGAGGCCTACCCCGGCCTGCACCAAGGGATGGGGGAAGAAGCGCCTGAAGCCGGCAGCCGAGCCTAGGGTTAAGCCTAGGCGCTCTACTGCCGCTATCAAGTAGCGCACGTAGTGGCTGTTAAAGGCGATATCCGGCTCGCGGAAGAAGGGCCGCATGTAAATGGCGCGCACGTTGTAGTCGGTAATGGAGTTAACCCACCGCGCCGTCATATTTTCCGGTGTAACGGCCGGGTTGTTGGTCTCCGCGCGCGAGATACGGTAGGCACGCACAATGGCGGTATCGTCAGTTAAGACATCTTCGACACCATCTAGCGGCACATAACTTCTCAGCGTATCGGCGCGCTGCAGCCAGTAGAAAGTAAGTCCGCGCCGCGCGATTACCTCTTGTAGCAGGTCGCTGCCCGCTAGGTCTTCGGCAATGCGATTGCCGGTAAACATAACCCCGCCAAACTCGCCTGTGTTAAGAAAGTGCGCAAACTCGGCTGCGGTACTGCCAGAAAAGGGGGAAAACACAGGCATGAAAGTAAGCCCGGCCTCATCTGCCGCAGCCCTAAGGTCGGCAGGAAAGCCCAGCGAGGAGCGCCGCAAGCGCTCGTAAGGCACTTCGGTGTAAATGACATTGCCAAACACGGTTGTCTCGAGTCTATCCCCTGACAAACGCTTGACCAAAGCGATAAGCGGTTCTACCAGCTCAGCGCGCTTTACATGTAGTACAGTCTGGGTCGGGGTAGGCCACCGTAGCCCCAGTTCCCCGGCATAGGCGCGGGCTTCAGCCCCGGCCGCCTTAATGTCAATGTCGCCGAGTGGCACCATATCCCGCAGCGCCACCACATGGCTCGCCACCCCGTAGAGACCCGCTACCTTAAGCTCATGCAAGTAGGCCTGCAGGTCTAGTCCCGTCAGGCGCGAGCGGAAGAGAAGCTCTGTTCCGTCCATAAACAGCGCCACTTGCCGGTTCTCGCTTTCGACTCCGTGACGCTCTATAAGGATTAGCCCCGCGCACACTAAGCTTAGGAGCACGATTAGGCTCACGACTTTGCGCAAAACACTTCACTCCAGACCAAGATAGCCGCCAGCCCTCTCCGCAGTCAACCGTCAACCGTCAACCGTCAACCGTCAACCGTCAACCGTCAACCGTCGGGGCGCGGAGCACGTTTCTAGCGCGATGCCCCCGCCTCGCTCCACTATGTGCTATGTGCCAAGTGCCACGTGCGCACTTATTCCAACACCCGCGCGCGCACAACGAGTTTCCCCGGTTCCATTTTAACATCGATCAGCTCAAGTGGCATAGGTGCGGCCTTAAGATCGATGTAAAACTGGTTGTCCTGTAGCAAAGCTTGCACCAGTGCCGCCGGAAGGTCCACCCCTTGCACTTCTACTCGCTCCGGCACAAAGGCGATTTTTTCTTTCCCCAAGGCTTGGAACTTCCCGTGGACGCGTACGTCAAGGTCGATGTTCTGCAGGGGAAGCTTGCCAATAGCTACGGCGCTACCCGCGTTAATCTGTACGCGCCAGTCTTTTAGTACAGGTATTTTCCCACGCAAGAAATTGCTTAACTCACCCTCGGCGATCGTCACCTGCACAGTGAGACGGCCTTGATTGACAAACCTGAGTTCGCGCCGCATTAGGAGTTGCCGCAGGTTCACTATTACCTGCTCTGCCGCCAAAGCGTACTCCTCGGCTGTAAGTCCCCCGAGGTCAACGCCCCTTGCGACTACCGTAAGCTCCTCAAACTGGCCAAGTAGCAGCCGCAGGGAGGGATAGGCGTCTAAGCGGATTTTCACATCGGCCCCTAAAGTCCTCCGCAGCCCTATTTCCAGTCCCCGCGCAATCAGGCGCGGCGCCGACAGCTCCGCAATCACCACGAGAGCAAGCAGTATAGATAAAACGATGGCGGCTTTTTTCACTGCAATCCCCCCTGCCGTTAGGCTTATTGCGTGAATATTCCACAGCGACATGGGAATCCCTTTATTGTTTTAGGCCCCGGTTGCGCTCCGCTTGCCAGCGCAAGAAACTCGCAATAAACATGTCGAGCGCGCCGTCCATCACCGCCATGACGTTGCCGGTGTCCGTATTCGTACGGTGGTCCTTCACCATATTGTAGGGGTGAAAGACGTAGCTGCGAATTTGGTTGCCCCAAGCGATTTCGCCTGCGTCTCCGCGTAGGCGATCGACTTCCTGCTGCTGCGCGCGGAGTTTCCGCTCCATGAGTTTGCTCCTAAGCATCCTGAGCGCGGTAGTCTTGTTGTTGAGTTGCGAGCGCTCGTTCTGGCACTGCACCACGATGCCGGTCGGCAGGTGGGTAATGCGCACGGCGGAGTCGGTCTTGTTGACGCTTTGCCCGCCTGCGCCGCTGCTGCGGTAAGTGTCAATGCGCAAGTCTTCGGCTGCGATCTCAATTTCGGTGTCCTCGGGGATTTCGGGCAACACCGACACCGAAGCAAACGAAGTATGGCGGCGATTGGCGGCATCGAAAGGAGAAAGGCGCACTAAACGATGCACGCCGCGTTCGGCCTGCAGATACCCGTAAGCCATTTCGCCTTTCACCAGCAAAGCAACGCTCTTAAGGCCAGCTTCCTCACCCGCCAGATAATCGAGCACTTCCACATTAAAGCCCACGCGCTCGCAGTAGCGTATATACATGCGCATGAGCATGGCCGCCCAATCCTGCGAGTCAACACCACCCGCGCCGGGGTGGAGTTCTAAGATGGCGCTCCGGCTGTCGTAGGGGCCAGAGAGAAGCAGGCTAAGTTCAAGCTGCGACTGGCGCAGAGTAGCCGCCGGTAATCGCCGCGCCGCCTCACTGAGCGCGTCCTCGTCAGTTAGCTCCTCGGCCAAGGCAATCAGCTCGGTGAGGTCATCCGCTTCACGCGCGAGTGCCGACCATCTCTCTACTTCGCCGCGCAGTTGCGTGAGGTGCGTGAGTACAGTTTGTGCTGTGCTCTGCGTCTGCCAGAAGTCAGGGGCCAGCATCTGTTCTTCTAGGGACTTGATGCGTGATTGCTTTGTCTCTAGGTCAAAGAGACCCCCGGAGTGCTTGGGTCTTAGCTTGCAGTCGTTCCGCTTGTTGGCGTAATTCTACAGCGTTTAACACAGTGTTCCTCCTTAGGTTAGGCGTCGCGGCCGCAGCATTTCTTGTATTTCTTGCCGCTTTTGCAGGGGCAAGGGTCGTTGCGCCCGAGCGCAGTTGGTTCGGTAGCCCGGCCGACAGGTCGCGCCGCAGGCACCGACCGCGCTCTCCCGGCAGGAGTTGTGCGCGGCTCGCTCACCACTTGCACACGGAACATGTAGCGCACTACGTCAGCCTTAATTTCCTCGATCATCTGCGTAAACATATCGAAGGCTTCGAGTTTGTATTCTACCAAGGGGTCTTTCTGCCCGTAGGCCCGTAAGCCTATCCCCTGACGCAACTCGTCCATATTATCGAGGTGGGACATCCACTTGGTGTCGACCATACGTAGGATGATCACCCGCTTTAAGTCATGCCAAATGTCGAGGCCTACCTGCTCTGCCCGCGTGGCCAGCGCACCGCGCGCAAGCTCGCTAATCTCTTCGGCTAAGCCGTTCCTAGTAAACTTCCGCCAAGTCTCCGCGTCGACGCTAGGTAAAGGCACTATTTCCATGAGCGCGTCCTTAAGCCCCGCCACGTCCCACTCCTCAGGGTATGTCTTGTCGGGGATATAGGCGTCTACCGCGCGCCCCACCATTTCGTCGAGCATTCCTTCTGCCACACCTGTCAGTTCGCCCGTCAGGGCTTGGCGGCGCTGCCGGTAAATCACTTCGCGCTGCTTGTTAAGGACATCGTCGTACTCCAGCACATGCTTGCGCAAATCAAAGTTGCGGCCCTCGACGCGCTTTTGCGCTCGCTCAATGGCACCGGAGAGCATCCCGTGTTCTAGCGGCATATCTTCTTCCACGCGCAGCTTATCCATGAGCGTGGCAATCATCTCGCCGCCAAACAGGCGCATCAGGTCGTCCTGCAGTGAAAGATAGAACTGTGAGCTGCCGATGTCCCCTTGGCGGCCGGAACGTCCGCGCAGCTGGTTGTCAATGCGGCGCGCCTCGTGCCGCTCCGTGCCCATAACGTGTAAGCCACCGGCGGCCAACACTTTGCTGTATTCTGCCTCGGTTAATTGGCGCCACTTCGCGAGCTCCGCTCGGTAGCGCTCTCTTAAGGCTACAGTCTCGTCATCGTGGCGCAAGCTTAGCGCGAACAGTTCTTCCGGCTGCACCCCCTCCAGCACTAAGGCGTGGCGGGCTAGGAACTCGGCGTTACCGCCGAGCAGTATGTCCGTGCCGCGGCCGGCCATATTCGTGGCGATGGTCACCGCACGGTAGCGCCCGGCTTGCGCTATAATCTCCGCCTCGCGCGCGTGGTGTTTGGCGTTGAGCACTTGGTGGGGAATGCCCCGTTTTTTAAGGAGGCCGCTTAAGTGTTCCGATTTTTCGATGGAGATGGTGCCCACTAGGATGGGCTGGCCGCTGGCATGGCGCTTGACGATATCCTCGACTGCCGCTTGGTACTTGGCACGCTCGGTCTTAAACACCACGTCGGGGAGGTCTTGGCGAATCATGGGACGGTGCGTAGGCAGAACCACGACGTCCATTTTATAGATATGGCGAAACTCTTCTTCCTCGGTTACCGCAGTACCGGTCATGCCGGACAGCTTTTCGTACATGCGGAAGTAGTTCTGGAATGTTATGCTGGCCAGCGTCTGGCTCTCTTTTTCAATCTTTACGCCTTCCTTGGCCTCTATGGCTTGGTGGAGACCGGCGCTGTAGCGCCGCCCGTGCATCAGGCGGCCCGTAAACTCGTCCACAATGATGATCTCGCCGTCTTGTTTGACGTAGTCGCGGTCTAGCTTCATTAGTGCCTTGGCGCGGATGGCTTGGTTTAAGTGATGCTGCAGGGTGAGATTGGTGTTGTCGTAGAGGTTCTCTACGCCCAGGACTCGTTCCGCCTTATGCACGCCGACTTCCGTGGCGGCGACTGTCTTTAGCTTCTCGTCCACGGTGTAATCCACTTCCGGGCGGAACGAGGTCACCAGCTTGGCGAAACGGTGATAGAGGTCGGTAGAGTCATCGCCTTGACCTGAGATAATGAGCGGGGTGCGCGCCTCGTCAATTAAGATGCTGTCTACTTCGTCCACGATGGCGTAGTAGAGTTTGCGCTGCACCATTTGCGCCGGCTCCCCCACCATATTGTCGCGCAAATAATCAAAGCCGAACTCGTTGTTTGTGCCATAGGTAATGTCGGCGGCATAGGCCGCGCGCCGCTCGGCAAAGGAAAGGCCGTGCACAATCAGCCCGACTTCAAGCCCTAAGAAGCGGTAGATCTGGCCCATCCACTCGCTGTGAAAGCGGGCGAGGTAGTCGTTCACCGTGACGACGTGTACGCCGTGGCCGGGTAAAGCGTTTAGATACGCGGCAAGGGTAGCAACGAGCGTCTTGCCTTCGCCTGTTTTCATTTCGGCGATGCGCCCACTGTGGAGCACCATGCCACCCAGGAGCTGCACGTCGAAATGGCGCTGCCCGATGACGCGCTTACTCGCTTCGCGCACGGCGGCAAAGGCCTCCGGCAATAAGTCGTCGAGCGCGCTGCCTTGAGCTAAGCGCTGGCGCAAGGTAGCGGTAGTTGCCCGCAAAGCCTCGTCGCTAAGTTTGAGATACTCCGCCTCGAAAGCGTTAATGCTCTCCACTGTCTTTTGCATGCGCTTAATTTCGCGCGCGTTGGAATCAAACAGGTCCTTAATTAGTCTGAGCACAAGAGCTCCCCCTTTAACAAAACAAGCTTTCGCTAGGAAAGCTCGGGTTGACACATATTATTCTATCACTCGTTCTGCAGGCTCGCAAGTACGCTCGCTTTGGCGGCGGCCACCTCGTGCGCGGCGGCCGAGGCTTCGCCCCTCTCCCGCATTAGCTCCTCCATGGCGCGCACGACTTGCGGGTCAAACTGCCTGCCGCTGCAGCGCTGCAGTTCCTCTAGCGCTAAGTGCACCGGCCGCGCGACGGTGTAAGTGCGGACAGAGGTAATGGCGTCAAAACAGTCGGCTACGGCAATTATGCGCGCGCCCTCCGGAATTTCCTCGCCTTGCAGCCTACTTGGGTACCCGCTCCCGTCGTAGTGCTCGTGGTGATGGCGCACATAGTTGGCGATGGTGCGCAAAGGAGTGCTCCTGGCGATAATATCCGCGCCTAAGGTAGCGTGGACGTTCATTGTTTGTTTGTCTTCATCGTTGTAGCGCCCGGCCTTGTTTAAGAGCTGGTCCTTGATGCCTATTTTCCCCATATCGTGCAGCAAAGCCATAAAGGTCAATTGCTCTAGGCGCTCTTCCTTCCAGCCGAGACGCTTGCCCAGCTCACGCGCATAAAAGGCCACGCGTGCGGAGTGTCCGCCGGTATATGTGTCCTTGGCGTCAATGGCGTCGGCTAAAGCATGCACGGTCTCCACATAGCCGCGCCGCGCGTCGCGGTAAAGCTGCAGTGACATGCGCGCGAGAAGCAGCGGCAAAAGAAACAGCACCACCGCCACATAACCCGCGCTCTGGTAAAGCAGAGCAATTAGCACGGCTAGCGGCGCGGTGGCCAAGTATGCCGGAACACTCCAGCCTACCAGCGGGCGGAAAATGTCCCCTAGGCGACGGCCGGTTTGCAGCGCCACGGCGGTCAGCGGGAGCAAGGCGTTTACGACATAGTAGGCCAGAAACGTTATTAGCATGCCACCAATGCCCGCTGCCGACAGCATAGTCGTCGCAGCCCCGCTCTGCTGCCATACCCAACCTGCCGTAGCCCCAGCCAGCCCCATTTGC
>QLUB01000065.1 GCA_018725205.1 candidate division NPL-UPA2 bacterium | reverse complement strand
CGGAGCCACCGCACTGGCAGAAGCCGCCATTATGGCCTGTAACTCTACCCGTCGCAACGAAATAGTTGTAATCGACTCGGTCCATCCCGAAAATCGAGCCGTGCTTAGAACCTACAGCGACACGCGCGACATGGTCATTAAAACCGTCCCCCACAAGCGCGGCCAACTGGACATCGAGCTCATACAAGCAGCTCTCAGTATGAATACCGCTGCGGTCGTTGTCCAAAGCCCGAACTTTTTTGGCATCGTTGAGGACATCAGAGCTGCTGCTGACACAGCGCATACGCTGGGGGCCCTGTTAATCGCCAGTGTCGATCCCCTGTCGCTCGGCGTACTTAAGTCGCCGGGAGAGCAAGGCACAGATATAGCCGTAGGCGATGGCCAAGCCCTAGGAGTGCCCTTAAGTTACGGTGGCCCTTACGTCGGCTTTATGTCCGCTACCCAGAAACTACTACGCCACATGCCCGGGCGCATTGTCGGCGCTACCACTGATATCGAGGGAAACCGTGCCTTTGTGCTCACCATGCAGACCCGCGAGCAACACATACGTCGCGAAAAAGCCACGTCTAACATTTGCACCAACAACGCGCTCATCGCCCTCGCCACCGCCATATACATGACGCTCATGGGTAAGGTTGGCCTTAAGGAAGTAGCCGAACAGTGTCTGTCTAAGTCCCATTACGCATATGGCGAGCTCCTTAAGACAGGGCACTTTGAGCCTGCATTTGACCATCCCTTTTTTAAGGAGTTTGTAGTAAAGTCGAAGGTGCCTCTGCAAGATCTAAACCGCAAGCTCCTCAGGCACAACATCCTCGGAGGTTACGACCTCGGCCAGGACTACCCCGAGCTGAAGAATCACTGGCTCTTGGCCGTAACGGAAAAGCGCACCAAGGCAGAAATAGACAATCTCGTAGCGAAGGTGGTGGAATAGATGCGCAAAGTGACAAACCTCATCTTTGAGAAGAGCGTCATCGGCCGTAAGGGCTACCAGTTGCCTGAACTTGACACACCGAAACTCAGCGCCAATACTATATTCCCCGCGAACCTGCTGCGAGAGCAAGCTGCTCTGCTACCAGAAGTCAGCGAAGTAGACGCAGTTCGCCATTTCACCGAGCTCTCCAAGCGCAACTACGGGGTCGACCAAGGCTTCTATCCCTTAGGTTCATGCACGATGAAGTACAACCCTAAAATTGACGAAGACTTGGCCCGCCTGAAAGGCTTTGCTGACTCACACCCCTATCAACCCGAGGAACTGTCCCAGGGCAGCCTTGAGTTAATGTATCGTCTAGACAGCATCTTAGCAGAAATAACCGGCATGGCGCGGATGTCCTTGGTGCCCGCAGCCGGTGCCCATGGTGAATTGGCCGGTGTTATGGCCATGAAGGCTTACCACCGCAGCCGAGGTGACCATAAACGCCGCAAGTTCCTCGTGCCTGACTCAGCCCACGGCACGAACCCGGCGACCGCCGCAGCTGCCGGGTATGAGACAGTGGAAGTTAAGTCTGATGCGCGGGGCGGCGTAGATGTCGCAGAACTTAAGCAGTTGATGGGCGATGACATCGCGGGATTGATGCTCACTAACCCAAACACCTTAGGCCTCTTTGAACTAAACATTGTGGATATCGCGGCAATGGTGCATGACTGTGGCGGTTTGCTGTACTACGACGGCGCAAACGCTAACGCTATCTTGGGCATTACTCGCCCGGGGGATATGGGGTTTGATGTGGTGCACCTTAATCTGCACAAGACGTTTGCCACTCCCCACGGCGGCGGCGGGCCCGGCGCAGGCCCGATTGGGGTAAAAGAAAGGCTGGTTCCTTTTCTCCCCTGCCCCACCGTGGAGTTCGACGGCGAGAAGTACTTCTTGGACTACGACCATCCGCAGTCGATAGGCCGAATCAAGAACTTCTACGGCCATTTTGCTGTACTCATTCGAGCCTACGCCTACATCCTCAGCATGGGGGCCGCAGGACTGCGCCATGTTTCCGACACGGCGGTGCTAAACGCCAACTACATGTTGCACCACCTCAAGACGCGCTACGACTTGCCCTATGACCGCATATGCATGCACGAGTTTGTACTGAGTGGGATCAAGCAAAAGCAACAGGGCGCATCCACGCTTGACATCGCTAAGCGGCTGTTAGATTACGGCTTTCACCCGCCTACTGTTTATTTCCCCCTTAGCGTGAAGGAGGCAATTATGGTAGAACCAGTGGAGAGCGAACCTAAAGAAACTCTAGATGCCTTCATTGATGCCATGCTGAAGATTGCTGATGAAGTTGAGTCTAACCCCGCGTTGGTTAGAAGTGCACCGCAAACTACCGTGGTAGGCCGCCTCGATGAAGTCAAGGCCGTACGTCAGCCGGTGCTAAGGCATGTCTTTAAGTAGGCCCAGTAGACCTAACGCATAGCGACATCAGCTCAGTCAGGAGGGCACAACTTGCGACGCAACATAACTATCATTGGTGGCGGACCCGGGGGCTACGTGGCAGCTATCCGCGCGGCACAGCTTGGCGCCAGCGTCACCTTAGTGGAAAAGGATAATCTTGGCGGCACTTGCCTTAATTGGGGATGCATCCCCACCAAGACGCTCTATCAGAACGCCCAAATCATTCACGCCCTATCGCGCAGCGCGGAATTCGGCGTAATCCATTCAGGCTTTACCATTGACATGGCCAAGGTACAGCGCCGCAAAGAGCGAGTGGTTTCTGACCTGCGTCACGGTATCGCTCAGCTCATTAAGTCTTACGGAATCGACTACATTGAAGGAACCGCTACTTTCAGCGGCCCAAGTCAACTGTGCATAACGACTAAGGCGCACGAAGAACTCTACCTAGAAAGCGACTACATCATTATTGCCACCGGCTCCGTACCCGCCACTTTACCCCTACCGGGCACCGAATTGCCCGGAGTTCTAAATAGCAGCGACCTATTGGCCATCACAGACATACCTAAGAGCATGCTAGTCGTAGGTGGTGGAGTCATCGGCATGGAGTTCGCCAGTATCTTCAGCTCCTTTGGCACTGTGGTCACTGTAGTCGAGTATATGCCCCGTATTCTACACCTGATGGACAGGGAAATCGTGGCCCGCCTTTCTTCAGCGCTGCGTAAAGCAGGTGTTACAATAGCCACTGACATGCGAGTTAAGGGCATCACTAGGAGCGAAAGCAATACGCTTACCGTTTTAGCCGAGGGCAAGAACGGCGACGAGAGCTTCGCAGCGGAAAAGGTCCTAATAGCTACGGGGCGGGAAATTAATGTCGCCGGTCTTAACCTGGAGCTAGTGGGTGTAAAGTACGACCGCAAAGGCATCAAAGTTGATGACAAATTTGCCACAACCGCGCCAGGCATTTATGCCATTGGCGATGTTATCGGAGGCCACATGCTTGCCCACGTGGCCTCCGAGGAAGGCAAAGCCTGCGTTGAAAGCATACTAGGCCAGAACGGTCACATTAACTACAGCGCGGTACCTGCCGTGGTGTTTACCTCGCCCGAGGTGGCCGCGGTCGGCCTAAGCGAAGCTGAGGCAACCCAGCAAGGGATTGAGATCCTTGTCAGCAAATTTATGCTAGGCGCAAATTCCAAGGCTGTAACTATGGGGGAAGAACTAGGACTCGTTAAAGTGGTGGCACGTGCAGACAACAAGCAAGTGATCGGCGTCCACGTACTAGGTTCCCACGCCAGCACCGTTATCCATGAAGCCGCCCTAGCCGTAGAGCACTGTCTCACCGTTAGCGATATCGGCCGCACCATACACGCCCATCCCACCATATCGGAGGCTTTTCTAGAGGCAGTGCTTGGGGTGGAAGGTCGGGCCATACATGCCCCGCCAAGGGTAAAGCGAACGCCAAGCGGTGCTTAGCAAAGCCTAGGCCAAGAGAAAACTCTGGTCGTGATGGGCGTGTTGTTGCATTACTTACCACGGTTTTTATATTCGCTAAAGTCAACTAATTCCCCTGATGCTTCCTCTCGGGCGGGAAGGTGCGCGGCTAAGTCGACCATAGAATGTCCGCACAACGCCCAGTGTGGAGTGTTCTCAAGGTAATCCACCACAAGTCTCACTAGTTCTGGGGCGAGTTCAGACGACCCCCCGTTGCAGACTACCGCATAGACCGCTAGTGCCGCACCCACATCACCCTCGCGCAGGGCGAAGCGTCGCCCAACATGCATAAGTCGCTTAGCATTATCTTCGGTCAAGTCGTAATGCTCAAGCAGATAATCCTCCAGCAGGTCGCTTTCCACCGTTGGATCTATATACAGCGGATCGGCGGCGGCGTATAGCTCTTCTAGGTTAAACAGCTTGTACCCTAGTTCGGCAGGCCGGCGGTCAAGGATTTGTGTGGCAGTATCGATTGAGGCGTCGCAGAAATATCGGTCTGCGACACGGTACAAGCCGCGAAACTCCTGCATTGTAGGCAGGACCTCCCAAAATGAGGGGCGCATGTTGTATCTTTCTTCTACCCCAAAGAGCAGACTTAGATAGTCAAATGCGTGAAACATTTGGATAACCCCATAGTGGTAAATCATCCCCTGTAAGGCAACAACCCACCGTGTATTAGTGGCTACACGTTCAGCATAAGGCAGACCATCAAATTGCTGAAAACGATCCAGCAATTCCACCGGTACGCCAAGGCACGGTTGAGCGTTGTTTTCCCCTACTACAAATACTCCTTGCCCGGTGAGACATTGGAGATCGTCGTCTGCAAGGTCTATCTCACGCAGTGGTAGCGCGCCGCGGTGCGAAAGCACCAAGCGTATCAGGCTGGCCCTGCTCTCGTCAAACAAGTTAAACACCTTGTTGATGTTGCCCGGTAGTTCTGCTTCTAGCTTTGCCAGCATGTCCTGCTTGCGTAAGCCAGACGAAATCTTTAGCTCAGCCAGGTCGCGTAGTTCAATCAACTGTGCCTTTGACAGCGTTTGCAGCGCTTCGTTTAGGGTACAAGGCAAATCCAAACCGTAAGACAAACCCACTCGCTCATCCCTCTTTTCTACATCATGAGTATGGACTGCGGCGGCTGTTGCGTCAAGCTGCAGGTGGCACATAGCACGATGCACATAGCACGATGCACATAGCACGATGCACATAGCACGATGCACATGGCACATGGCACATAGCACATAGCACTTGGTACTTGGTGGGAAGCGGATAGCGGAACAAGGATTCTCTCTGCAAGTGTGGAAACTAGTGTTAAGTACAACGATAGGAGAGCTAAGATGCGTAAAGACAATATCGTCGACAACTTCCACGGAACGCTAGTAGCAGACCCGTATCGCTACCTCGAAGACACCAGTGACCCGGACACAACCGCGTTTATTGCACGCCACGACGCACGCGCCGTTCAGTTCTTTAGCGATATACCCGCGAGAGAGCCGCTTAGGGAAAGGCTAGCCGAGCTTTGGAACCACCCGCGATACACCGTGCCGCAAAGAGTCGGGACGAGGTATTTTTTCCAAAAGAACGACGGACTGCAAAACCAAGCTGTGCTGTATATGCAGGAGGGGCTAGAGGGCACACCCCGTGTGCTGCTAGACCCCAACACGTTCAGCGCCGACGGCACTGTGGCACTTACGAACACGAGTGTGGCAAAGTGTGGCAAATTACTGGCCTACGCGCGCTCAGTTAGCGGCAGCGACTGGCAGGAAATTCGCGTGCTCGCTGTAGATGGCGGGCAAGAGTATCCGGACGTTCTGCACCACGTAAAATTCACCAATATTGCTTGGCTGCCTGATGGGAGCGGATTCTTCTACAGCCGCTTCCAAGACCCCACGACAGTAAAGCCCGGGGAAGAAAGCTACCATAACAAAGTCTATTTCCACACGCTCGGCACAGCGCAGTCTGACGATAAGCTAATCTATGAACGACCGGATTTTAGGGAGCTCGGATTTTCTCCGGCAGTCAGTGAGGACGGCAAGTACTTGTTCTTAACTGTCTGGCACGGAACTGACCCCGTTAACAGGTTCTACTATCAGGAACTCGGGGCGCAGGCCGGAGTCGTCAAGCTGCTTGACACAGCCGATGCGGCGTACCATATACTGGGCAACGAAGAAAGAAAATTTTACTTCTATACAACACTGGATGCCCCGCGCGGCAAGATTGTAGCGATTGACATTAACCGCCCCGCGCAAGAGCACTGGCAAACGATAGTGCCTGAGACCAACGAATCTATCGACCAAACACACCTTATTAACGAACAGCTGGTTATCACCTACCTAAGGCACGCCCACCACGCCGTACGTCTGTTTACGCTGGATGGGACTTCCGACGGCACCGTCGAGCTCCCCACTCTGGGCTCAGTCACTGACGTATCTGGGAAGAAGCACCACGACGCCATGTTCTTCAGCTTTACCTCGTTTTTGTTTCCTGCGACGGTGTTCCGCTACGACTTCAAGACCCGTAGCCTCGCCCCTGTGTGGGGCAGCACCATGAACTTTGACCACACGGCATATGAAGCAAAACAAGTGTTCTATCCCTCGCGAGACGGAACACAAGTGCCGTTGTTTATAGTGCATAAGCGGGGACTATCCTTAGATGGTAAAGCGCCTGTTTTACTCTACGGCTACGGCGGCTTTAACATCAGTATGACCCCTAGCTTCTCGGAAGGCGTCGTCGCATGGCTGGAGCGAGACGGCGTATGGGCTGAGGCTTGCCTGCGCGGCGGGGGCGAGTACGGTGAGGATTGGCATCGAGCGGGTATGCTCGCTAACAAGCAAAATGTCTTCGATGACTTCCATGCGGCGGCCGAGTTTCTAGTACGAGAAAACTACACCTCGCGTCAACACCTCGCCATTATGGGCGGCAGCAACGGCGGTTTGCTGGTAGCCGCGTGCATGACGCAAAGGCCTGAGTTATACGGTGCCGTCGTATGCCGCGTACCGGTTATCGATATGCTGCGCTACCACAAGTTTACCGTCGGCCGCTACTGGGTCGGCGAGTACGGCAATGCCGATGCTGACCCCGAGCACTTTAGGTTTATGTATGCCTATTCGCCGCTGCACAATGTGCGGGCTGGCGTCGATTACCCGCCCACTTTGATTATGACGGCGGACACGGACGACCGCGTAGTTCCTGCACACGCTTTCAAGTTCATGGCGACGCTAGACGAGCACTATACGGGGGATAACCCCATCATCATGCGCGTAGAAATGAAGGCGGGCCACGGCGCAGGCAAGCCCACCAGCAAGATTATCGCGGAAAGCGCGGATATGTACGCGTTTCTTGCTAAGGTCATAGGATAAGAAAAAACAAGGGGACGAAAATTGTAGTAACCACCACCCACTCAAAATGTAACCTATGAAAACATCTCACTTAGCCGAATAGCCAGGCCGTCAAACACGGACGATTCAATTATGCCGTCTTTATCAACAAATAGCGTGCGGTCAATATCCCTCTCTGGGGTAAAGACGTACTGCATAACGCTTTTTCCCTGCGGATCAACAATCCAGTATTCTGAAACCCCACTCCTCATGTATAGCTGTAGCTTTACAGCCAAGTCCTTACCTTTTGTGGTTGGAGATAGAACCTCCACAATTAACGCAGGCGTTCCTTCATACCTGCCGCCCGCGTTCACCTTATCTTCGTCACATATGACCACAATATCGGGCTGCACCACATTGGGGTCCTCCTCAAATTTCGTAGCATAGCCAAAAAGGCGTACATCCAGCGGCGCCGTCAGAGATCGGCAGGGTTTGCCCTTATAATACGCATAGAAATGTGCCGCTATTTCACTTATTACGACTTGGTGGGTAAAGCTCGGCGAAGCCAACAGGTACACTTCCCCGTCGATAAGCTCGTAGCGCTGATCAGACGACTCAATTAGCGCCGTGTACTCCTCTAAGCTAATCATCCTGTTTACTCTATAGCCGCACCCTTCTTCGTGAACTAATAAGTAATCCGGCTCGCTGTACTTGACCAGCTTTGCCACACTCTTTCCGTTCTTGACAATGATCACGTCTTCTTGCTGCACCAGTGACAGATACTTCCCAAACGCATTTTGTAAATCCGTGGTGCTAACGCGCATGGTAGCCACCTCCCCGACATCTTTGCCATAATCCTATAGCAAATTAGCTATAATAGCAAATTTATTATAGCTAATTACGAAACCTGCTATCCTTTAGCTCATAGCACCACTTTTGCATTTTTATGGCAGGCCGGGTCATTTATTGATGATGGTTAGGCAGATGTTTAAGTAGGTGTTCACATCTGCTAAACGCCATAGAGCAAGAGTTGCGCAACCTCCATGGCCGAGCACTCCCGCTTTCACTCTTGAAACATCTCATCTACACTAACGAGTCGTATGCTCTGGTCCTTTGCTGTCTTTTGTACGTCAGCGGTGAAACCATTCTTGGAGAATAAATAGTAGTACACCTGCGTCGCTGTTTTGTTAGGCTTGAATTTGGCAGTAGTTGCAGTCAGCTCAGACATATCGAAGGCAGCGTTCCTGAACTTACACTCGCCGAGGATGAACTGGTTTTTGTCCCTGTCGGTCGCCATAATGTCGAGCTCGTCCCCCTTGTTCCACCATCGTCCGATTTTCGTAAAGCGAAATGGCAGGGCGTCTAGACGATTCAACCGCCGCAGATATTCCCGGCATACGTTCTCGTAAATGCGGGAGATATACTGCTCTAGCGACGGCCGGACAGCGTATTCATAGATGCCTTCCACGTCGCCCACCTCGAGCTCAGACATGTTAGGAAATACAAAAGCGTACCAAAAACGAAAAAAGTTGTCGGTGATCTGATACAGCCCCCGCTGCACATTGGCCTGCTCCTTGATGCCGTCGGACACGGAGAACTCACGGGTAACTATCCCTAAATCGATAAGGTTTCTTAGATATACCGTCAGCTTGTTCTTACCGATCTGCGTTTTTTGGAAGATATCATTCAGTTTTGTGTTGCCTAGCGCTACAGCCTCTAAGATAGTGTTGTAAACGCTTGTCTCCCGCAGTTCCTGCCGCATGAGGAACTCTACCTCGCTGTACAGAATGCTGCCACGCTGCAAGATGCTGCGCTTGATATTGACATCAAGGGGCTGGTGCGGGTCAAACTGTTTGAGATAGTGCGGAATACCACCTAACACAGCATAAGCTGTGATCTTATCCAAATTGGAGTAACTAGGGAAGAACTCAATTGCCTCGTAAAAATCCATCTCAGTCATCTTAAAGATACCAGTCGCCCTGCCGTAGAGCGGATTCTTCTCTGCTAAGATCTCCTTCTCAATAAAGGACATAGCACTGCCACATAGGACGATCATTACGTTTTCGTTTTTTAGTCGACCGTCCCACAGGTTTTGCAGGATGGATGGAATCGAGGGGTTACTCTTAACCATGTAGGGAAATTCGTCGATAATCAGCAGTTTTTTGCCGCTGCCAGTAAGCTCTGAAACGCTGGCCAGAGCCTGCTCCCAATGAGCAAAGGTCTTGACGTACTTGGCTGCCGGAATACCCTTGGCCAACATTCTGCTGCTGAAAGCATTTAGTTGTTGTTCGTCGGTGTACTCGGTGCACGAGTAAAAGACATGCTCCTTGCCCTCACAAAACTTGCGCAGAGTTTCGGTCTTGCCTACGCGCCGACGACCATACAGCACCACAAGCTGACCACCTTGGGCGCGGTATCTACTCTCCAAAAAACCTAGCTCAGTCTTTCTGCCGATGAACATGACGAACACCACCTGCATTGATTCTCAAATCGTAATTATTATAATCTCGATTTGGTACAATTATACCCATCAACTTAAATAAGCGCAAGAGTGAGCTAGACCCGGAACGAGCCACGGAGCCCTCTGGCAGCATAGTAGGATTCTGCACCGTTGTGATACACAAAGACATTGCTGTAACGGAAATCAGCAAAGATGGCACCCCCGAGTTTTCTAATATCAGAAGGTGTTACTATCCAGCTAGATGTTTTAGTGTCGTACTTTCCAAAAAACGACATGGCCGGCGGCCTAGGATAAAGCTTGACGGGGGGAGAGAATATTGCTACAATTGTTGCGATACAACCCTCCCCGGGGGATATTGGTGGTAGGGTTAGTGGAAGGAGGTTTACGAATGCACGAAGGACATCAGGACATTGCCGGTGATGCGCTGCGCGAACAGCAAAAGAAGCGCGCGCAATTCGCCAAAAAAGGAAGTAGCCAAAAACCACGAATCGCAGGTAAGACCCATCCCAGTGCTAAACACGGGCAAGTGGACACACATGGCAGACCAGATCACGACCATGGGCATGACGACCATGGACACGCCCACGATAAAGGGCGCGACGATCACAAACACGACCACGATGTGGAGCACGGCGACCACGGGCATGGCCATACGCGCGAGGTTACATTGCGCTTGCCTAGCTTTCTGTTTTCCCTAGGAGGCAGATACAGGCCGTTTTTTGTGCCGGTGCTGCTTATCGTAATAGCTCTACTAAGTTGGCATGGCGCGATTAACGAGTGGCTGGGTTTTGACTTTGCCCTAGTGGCGGTGCTCATTGGTCTCTATGTCATTGGCAGTCAGACACTAAAGGAAGTGTTAAGAGCACGGCGCATTACTGCGGGGGTCTTGGTGACCATAGCGTTATTAGCCGTGGTGTTTGTAGAACATTACATCGCGGGAGCGGTTGTTGCCATAATGATGCTGATTGGCGAAGCGCTGGAGTCACTCACCCTAGCGGGCACCCGCGACGCCATCAGCCAACTCATGGATCTCACGCCGCCAATGGCCCGTGTAGTTCACGATGACCATTTGCACGAGGTGCCTGTGGAAGATGTTGTGGTAGGGGACATAGTGGTCGTCTATGCCGGGGAACGTCTGCCTGTAGATGGCTTAATTGTAGATGGACACAGTGCACTTGACCAAAGCCCCATTACTGGGGAATCTTTGCCAGTAGATAAGGGTCCGGACGACAAAGTGTTCTCAGGCAGTATGAATTTGTCAGGGCCTATTAGCATGAGAGCGACAGGTGTGGGCGTGAACTCCACAGTTGGGAAAATTATTGCAGTAGTGCGCGATGCTCAGGTAAAGAAAGGGCCTGCCCAAAAGGCGGCCGACCGCTTTGCGGGTTGGTTTACACCCCTGGTTCTGGCCGTTGGTCTAGTGACGTGGGTTTTCACCGGAGACATAATCCGGGCAGTGACGGTGCTAATCATAGCGTGTCCTTGCGCTTTGGTGCTTG
>QLUB01000064.1 GCA_018725205.1 candidate division NPL-UPA2 bacterium | reverse complement strand
GTTATTTTTTGCTTGTACTTGCGCAGACCATGCAGCCGGGACGAAAAGCAGTGGATGATCGAAACTGCTCGACCGCACGCCGCTGACTTGACAGGTCGTGTGTGTAGTAGCGCCGTCTGGTGGGTGTTCGCTTAGCCGGCAGAATGCCTTCCCGATCCCATCGCTGCAAGGCCTTTGTCGTCCTAGCAATAAACTGTCCAAACTCCTGTGGAGAATACGTACTCTTCATGTTATCATTTTATCATGGTTGGCTATATATTTAAACAACTAATCGTTACTCTTCCCCACGCTCGCGGTAATACACCACGAGTGTCCGTACGGGATCCAGAGCAACCTCTTCGATAGTACTGTCTAGCGTACGCCGACGACCCTTCTGATCCACCTGTACTTGTGTCCAAGTGGTCCCCGCTCGAATGGGTCCACGCAGGATTTCGAGCCGGTCAAACTCCGAATCCATCATTGCTTCCTCGACCTTTTCTTGCACCCACACGCCGTTCGCTACGGTATATGTAATGCGAAGCGAATGGTCGCGCGGCGATTCCCCTCCCGAGGGGTCCCCTACCATGCCGCTAATCACAAAACGTGCGGTTCCAACTTGTCGCTTTATCTCATCTAGTTTCATCTGATGATCGTACCCAGAGAAACCCGAGTACTTCCACTCAAAGCCAGCCGCGCTAGGCAGAAAAGCGAGCAACTCGCGGTTGTGGCGCAAGCCACCAATTGCGCCGCAGCCGCCAGCCAAAATAGCGGACAACAGCAGGAACGCTAAACTAACTAGCCTCCTCGCCAATGTCACATGTCCTCCCTCCTGTTTGGTGTGGTTCTATCGAATTGACCACGCCTTCCGGCGCTTCATGCACTAAGATTTTGCCCAATAAACTGCGGGCGATGCTATGTAGCAACAGATCAATCAAGGGATCACGGTGGATAATTTCTCCGACACTGCCTTCATCACCTTCCCCACCCCTCTGCGACACCCTAAAAAATTTAGTTGACATTCCTCTTGCAGTAGCCTATTATCGATGAAAGAATACTCATTTGACTGCCCTTTAAATTTGGTCCAGTGAGACTAGCAAGGGTGAGCCGGGGTGTAGATGTGCTTGCACATACTACTTTCTTGCCACCTGGCAGGAGAGTAGTATTTTCTATAAGGGAGGTATGAATATGCAGACAAAAGAAAGTTTTCTCGTTTTGCAGGACGGCAGCATGTTCCCTGGCACTCCGTTTGGCGATTGGCGTGATGTCACAGGGGAGACGGTATTTAACACCAGCATGACCGGCTACCAGGAAGTCCTCACCGACCCTTCTTACGCCGAGCAGTTTATCGTGCTGACCTTCCCCCTAGTCGGCAATTACGGTATGGCGCCGGACTTTTCCGAGAGCGCAAAAATCCATGCCGCAGGGCTAGTGGTGGCGGAGGCATGCGGGAAGCCTACGCACTGGACGCAAACCCAAAACCTTGATAGTTTTCTAAGGGAGCATAGCACACCCGGCCTAGCCGGAGTAGATACACGCGCACTCACGCGCCATCTGCGTACCCAGGGTACTTTGCCGGGCAAGTTTGTAAGCCATAAGACGGCAGTCGCAGACGCCGTACGTGAACTCAGTACATTCCACCGTAGCCGCGACTTAGCTGTCCAAGCTAGCACCCCGACACCTTATTGCGCCAAGGAAACTGGCACTTGGCGGGTAACACTAGTCGATTTTGGCGCCAAGGCAAGCATTATTCGCGCACTAGCCGCACTTGACGCCCGCATCTCAGTAGTCCCGAGCACAAGCTCGGCGCGCGACATCCTAGCCCAAACTCCCGATGCCCTAGTTCTGTCTAACGGCCCGGGCGACCCTAAGGATTGCTCGCAAGCCATAGCTACAACCAGAGCTCTGCTTACCCACGTGCCCATCTTCGGCATTTGCCTAGGCCAGCAGATTCTCGCTCTCGCCTGTGGCGGTGACACCTACAAGCTCAAGTTCGGACACCGCGGCGGCAACCATCCCGTAAAGGACCTCGCGACCGGCCGGACCGTGATGACCGCGCAGAATCACGGGTATGCAGTATCCTCTACCCCTGGCTCACAGTTTGCTGTCACTTATGTCAACCTGAACGACAATTCTGTCGAAGGCATCGCCCACCGGACGCTCCCCGCCTTCGCGGTTCAGTTTCACCCCGAGTCCTCTCCCGGCCCACGCGAAGCAGCACATCTTTTCGGCAAGCTAAAGGCTATGGCGACCACAGAAAGGGGGCTACACCTTGCCTAAGCACCCTCACATCAACAGCGTGCTGGTAATTGGCTCGGGCCCGATCATTATCGGGCAAGCGGCGGAGTTCGACTATTCCGGTACACAAGCCTGCCGCACCCTGCGTGAAGCTAACTGTCGCGTCATTCTCGTTAACAATAATCCGGCCACGATCATGACCGACCGCGGGATTGCCGATGTCACCTACATGGACCCCCCCACTCTCCCCTACCTCACCGCCATCATCGAACGCGAAAGGCCCGACGCCCTGCTCCCAACACTTGGGGGCCAACTCGGACTCAACCTAGCGCGCGAACTGGCCCTAAGCGGCGTGCTGGCAAAGTACGGAGTAGAGTTCCTCGGCACACCACTCGCTTCCATTGAACGCGCCGAAGATCGCCAAGAGTTTAAGCTGGCGATGGGAGAAATCGGCGAGCCGGTCCCTGTAAGCCGCGTCGCTCACAGCCTAGAGCAGGCTCTTGCTGCGGCAAGCGAGATTGGCTTCCCTGTGATTGTCAGACCCGCCTTTACGCTCGGCGGGACAGGCGGGGGCCATGCCCACTCCGTCGACGAATTGCGCGCTATTGTCGAACAGGGCCTGTGCCATAGCCCGGTGGGACAAGTGTTAATCGAAGCCTCTATCTCCGGCTGGAAAGAAATCGAGTTTGAGGTGATCCGGGATGCCGCCCAATGTGCCATTGCCGTCTGCCATATGGAGAACCTCGACCCAGTCGGCATCCACACCGGGGACAGCATCGTGGTCGCGCCTTGCCAGACATTAAGCGACCAAGAGCTGCAGATGCTCCGCAGCGCCGCCCTGCGCATCGTCGCTCACCTCGGCATTGTCGGCGGCTGCAATGTGCAGTTAGCCCTGCACCCCACCAGCCTGCGCTACGCCGTAATTGAGGTTAACCCACGTGTCAGCCGTTCCAGTGCGCTAGCCTCCAAAGCCACCGGCTACCCCATCGCCAAAGTAGCTTCCCTAGTTTCGCTGGGCTTTAATCTCGACGAGATCCAGAATGCCATTACCGGCACCTCCGCCTGCTTTGAGCCGGCGTTAGACTACGTGGTGGTCAAGATACCACGCTGGCCCTTCGATAAGTTCGCCTCCGCCAACAAACTCCTAGGCTCGCAAATGAAAGCAACCGGCGAAGTTATGTCCATCGGACGCAATTTCGCGTCAGCGCTGCTTAAGGCAGTGCGGTCGCTCGAGCTTAAACGCGATGGCCTGGAGTTCCCGGCAAGGTGCACAGACGAAACATTGTGGGCCATCCTGGAATACGCCGACGATGAACGGATGTTTGTTATCGCTGAGCTCCTGCGACGCGGGTTTACGCCCGCTCTGATTCAGGCTTCCACTGGCATTGACCAGTTCTGGCTATACAAACTGCAGGAGATTGTCGAGTTAGAAGCGACCATTCGCCATACATCATTAGACGCAGAGCTGTTGTGGAGCGCTAAGCGTCTTGGGCTTACCGATGAGCGCATCGCCGCGCTCAAAGTTTGCTCGCCAAGCGAAATTATGGCTCTCCGCGATAGCTATGGTATCCGGCCCGTCTATAAAATGGTGGACACGTGCGCCGCAGAATTTGTTGCACGCACGCCCTATTTCTACTCTACCTACGAGACAGAGAACGAAGCTCGCGACATACCGGAGAAGAAAGTGGCCGTGATCGGTAGCGGTCCCATTCGCATCGGGCAAGGCGTGGAATTTGACTATTGCTCGGTGCACGCCAGCGAAGCCTTGCGTAGCCGCGGCTCTGCCTCAATCATCATTAACAACAACCCCGAAACCGTGAGCACAGACTTTGACACTTCCACTCGACTGTATTTTGAACCACTGACAGCTGAGGATGTGCTGGCCGTGCTAAAGCAGGAGCGCCCAAGCGCTGTCGCCGTGCAATTTGGCGGCCAGACAGCCGTAAACTTAGCCGCAACGATTGAGCAGGCAGGGTTTACGCTGCTTGGTACAGAAGCTTCGGCCATGCATGCTTGCGAAGACCGGGCTTGCTTTGATGCTATCCTGCGTGAACTAGACATCCCGCGGCCGGAAGGGCTAACCGTTTTATCCATAGAAGAAGCACGCCAGGCGGTAGGCGCGCTCGGCTTGCCCGTGCTGCTGCGTCCGTCGTATGTGCTGGGCGGGCGTTCCATGGCTGTAGTCGAAAGCGAAGAACAGCTAGAGCATCTGCTGCTTGAGGCGACGACGGTTACCCCCAATCATCCGGTGCTCATCGATAGGTATCTTCCCGGCTTGGAGTTCGAAGTAGATGTACTGTCGGACGGACAGGATGTGTTCATCCCCGGCATTATGCAGCATGTTGAGCGTGCTGGCGTGCACTCCGGCGACAGCATCGCCGTCTACCCGGCCACCTCACTAGACACGGCGACAGAACAACTGCTGGTAGAGTACTGCCGCCGCATGGCCACAAGAATAGGCATTCGCGGCCTGATGAATGTGCAGTTTGTCCTCTATGCCGGCCGCCTCTATGTGCTCGAGGTAAACCCTCGCGCTTCCCGCACTGTACCTTTTATCAGCAAGGTTACGGACGTGCCCCTAATCAAGCATGCCATCGCCGTAATGCTAGGCAAGACCATTAGGGAGATCGGTTTGCAGCCGGGGCTCCTGCATGCCCATACCTTTTACGCTGTGAAAATGCCTGTCTTCTCCTTTCACAAGCTGACTGGCGTGGAAACCAGCCTGTCACCGGAGATGAAATCCACCGGTGAAGCAATTGGCCTTGCGCCTACCCTGCCTGCGGCTATGCGCAAAGCGATGCAGGGAGCGTTTAAGCTTCCTGCATCGCCCGGGAAAGTACTCGTATCGCTTGCCGACCGCGATAAAGACGAAGGGACAAAGCTAGCCAGAGAGCTCGTTGACCTAGGCTTTCGTCTAGTCGCAACTCCGGGGACAGCCATGCACCTCAAGCAAACCGGTCTGGAAGTAGAGCAGCTCCATAAGGTTGATGAAGGGCACCCAAATGTCCTAGACATGATCAAGGCCCGCAGCATCCAGCTTATCGTCAATACGCCCACGGCGGGGAAGCGCGCCTATCGCGACGGGTTTAGGATCAGGCGCATGGCTGCAGAGTACAACGTGCCCTGCCTCACTTCACTTGACACGCTTGCGGCCTACATCATGGCCGTCGCCAGCGACGCTGCGCCTGTGCCGTGCTCGCTCAATGACTTCTTCCCAACGTCGCTAGTTTGCGCCACGCTTTAACAAAGAAAGCCGATTCAAAGGAGTGCCAAGGATAGTGGATGTTGCTTAACTGTTCCACCGCGCGCGCCTCATCCTGCATCAGGGCGGCCATAAACAACAGTACTGTCCACGGAAAGCTGTCGTCAAACCGCCCCTTCATCCACTCCGGATAGTGCGAATTAAGATAGTCATAGAGGCGCCTAGCCCGAGGCGAGTCGGGAGCGACCACGCCAAAAATAACAGGATAAATTTGGCTCACGATGTCGGGATACCACTTTACGCGCGGCGCACGCGCCCACCACCTGCCGTAGAGCGCCCACGCATACACTTGTCTATCCGGTAGCCACAGGTGTTTTTCCATACCGGCTGCCACGCGCCCGGCAGCTGTGTCAAAGACTAGAGCGAGGTCTCCTCTTCCCAAATAGCTCATAAGCATCGCCGCATCGCGCAGACCGCGGTAGTTCTCGGCATTATCCATAAGAAACTTCACGTAATAGCGCGGCTTTGCCCAGATTAGGCCATCAGTATCCTGTAGCTCTAGCAGCACTCCAGCTACGTCGAGGAGGCCCTCAAGGTTGTCTTTAGCCCACTGGGCATCTCCTGTCACGCGGGCATACTGCAGCGCGAGACTTAAAAAAGTAGCGGCATAGCTGTCCGCAGAGTCATAGGTATAGGTCGGAATCCACTCCCCGTCAACTTACTTCCAATCATACATCGTTCCAGTGACGTTGTATTTGTCCGGCCGATTGAGGTGGGTGACGTACCAGTTCATGTAGCTTAGCACCGGAGCATGCCCGCGCGGGTCGCCTAACATGGCCATAGCGGCTAAATTAGAAAAATATGGTATGCTGATCATGTGCCCCGGTGTTTGAGCGATGATCCCGTTCTCGTCCTGCAAACTTAGGAGATAGACTAGTTCTTCTTCTTTCGCGCTGGCAAGACTAATCAGCTCACGTGCGTCGCCTGCCAGTTGCGGTGCTGTGCCGTAAGGAACTGCTCCCCGTTTGCCAACGGTAGGTATGTTGCCTGTGGACGGCATCAGAAATAGGCCCAAGCTTACGATCAGCATCGTTGCCAGCACCCGCCCAAAGGCACGCATCGGGCCACCTCCCTGCGTAAATCATACGACAGGGAGCAGGTGCCGGTCGACGGCGGATTATGCCAATTCAAACATTACAAGTTCCCTTTTGGCCAAGCTGTAGTAGCCGGCAAAGCCTTCGGCCTCAAGTTGACTGAGCTGCTTCCCGAGCTTAGCGCGCTCGGGTAGCGTCCGCACCGCGTAGCCTTGCTGACGCAAGGTTTGTGCCGCAGTGAGCACACCCAGTGCGCTATTTTCCTCGCGACTGTAGAGCAGAGCCACACACTGCATACTGACGGGAGGAGCAAAGCCCTGCTGTTCTAGCAAAAGCACGATACGCTCAAAGCCAATCGAGAATCCCACAGCGGGAACGCTCTGCCCACAGAGCTTGCTCACCAATCCGTCGTATCTGCCGCCACCCGCCACGGAAAGCCCAAGCTCAGCCATCGTTATTTCAAAGACCATCCCCGTATAGTAGCCCATGCCGCGCACTAAGGTAGGCTCAAACCGCACATTGTATTCGCCCCCCGCAAACGTCGTGGCAGCCTCCACTACGCCGCGCAGCGCTTCCACCACACTGCTACTTACACCATGCTCCGCTAAGTTACCGAGACTAAGGTTTTGGAGTATGCCGACAAGTCCTGCGGCAGAGGTTTGGGCAACCCCTTGCTTAGCTAGCTCCTCTATGACCTTTTCCCAGCCGATTTTGTCGGCCTTGTCGATACTTACTGCGACTAGCGGCGTCAAAGCAATATCTAGGCCGAGCGCCGCCACTAAGGCGCCTAGCACACGGCGGTCGCTCACCTCTACCGTAAAGCCACGTAAACCTATCGCTTTTAGCGCCTCAGCCGTGGCGTGAATCAGCTCTAGCTCCGCTATCTCGCCTGCTTCGCCTAAGATATCGATATCGCACTGGGTAAAGGCTCGGAACCGCCCTTTCTGCGGGCGCTCCGCCCGATACACCGTGCCAATCTGCAAAGCCTTAAATGGTTCGGGCAAATGCGCGCGCTGATTGGCGTAAAACCGGGCAAGCGGCAAGGTTAAGTCATAGCGCAACCCGCTGTCTACCAGCTCGTCCTCGTTTTGGCTGGCCCCGGCCAAATCGAGCTTTTCGCCGCGCTTAAGAATCTTAAAGATAAGGGCTAGGTTTTCGCCCCCTTCGCTGTTCTGCAAGAGTTCAATGTGTAGAACGGCGGGGGTCTCAATGCGCTGAAACCCATGCTGCGCGTAGGTGCGCGCTATCACGCCAGTTAAATATTCCCGCAGCCGCACTTCACTCGGCAGAAAATCCCGCATGCCCTTGACCGGGTTAGTGTTGTACTTCATGGGACGGAACCTCCTTAGCTTTCGCTTGACGACATTGTACCAAAAAATGAGTCACACTGCAGTGCAAGTTATTTTCTGAACATTAGCATATTTGTGCGCCTTTTCTGCTACAATTAACCTTGGAAACTATCTCATGAGAGGGGCTGCCTGACCTGCTAGCCGGCAACATCGCTGTGTCTCCCAGCTTTGACCCATACTATAACTTAGCTCTCGAAGAACTGCTGTTGTCCCACCTAGGGGAGCGTCAATGCGTGTTGTACCTGTGGCAAAACCAACGCACAGTTGTAATAGGACGCCACCAAAATGCTTGGCGAGAGTGCTTAGTAGACCGCATAGAGACCGCAGGTGGACGCATAGCGCGCAGGCTCTCCGGAGGCGGCGCAGTGTACCACGACCTGGGCAACCTCAATTTCACCTTTCTCGTTCCCAGAGAGGCCTATGACCTGCACCGCCAGCTCAAGGTGATACTGACCGCAGTGCGCGAACTGGGCATAGAAGCCGAATTTAGCGGCCGCAACGATATCCTGGCTGCAGGGCGCAAGTTCTCCGGCAACGCCTTTTACCACGGGCAGCAAGCGTCATTTCATCACGGCACAATTCTGCTGGATGTAGATTTATCCATACTGCAGGACTATCTAAACGTACCCCCACAGAAACTGGCAGCGAAGGGTGTAGCCTCAGTTAAGTCGCGGGTTATCAATCTGCGGGAACTAGTGCCTGGCCTAACCATTGAACACCTGAAAACTGCTATGCAGCGCGCTTTTCTCGCCGAGTATGGGGGAGGAGGGGAAGTGATGGCCCTCGAGCCCCTCACGACTACACCAGAGTTTATCTTTCTTATGGACAAATACGCCAGTTGGGATTGGCGCCTCGGCAAAACCCCTGCCTTCGACGTCATACACGAAACTCGCTTCCCATGGGGAGGCATCGAACTAGGGCTTGTGGTTGTCGGGGGCAAAGTGACCGATGCCAAGATCTTCTCGGATGCCATGGACGTCGACGTCATTGACGCGATGGTTAAGAGCCTCATCGGAATTGCCTATAGCCGCCAGGCTGCGTCTAACGCCTTGTCCGAACTCGCGAACTATACCTTAAACCCACTCACACGCGAGGTAGCCGAGTGGCTAAGTACGGCAGAATGAGAACCCCATTATATGAACAGCACCAAAGCTTAGGCGGCAAGTTCATTGATTTTGGCGGCTGGGAGCTACCGGTGCAGTACAGCGGCATCATCGAAGAACATGAGACCGTGCGCACAACTGCCGGGCTATTCGACGTATCCCATATGGGCGAAATCGAGGTTAAGGGACCCGACGCCCTAAACGTGGTGCAGAAATTAGTCACCGGTGATGCGGCTAAACTCCGTGACAACCAGGTTCTGTACTCGCTGATGTGTTACGACGATGGCGGCGTAGTGGACGACCTGTTGATTTATCGCTACACCGCCAGCCACTTTCTGCTGGTTGTCAACGCCGCTAACATTGACAAGGACTACAGCTGGGTTCTCGAGCATGCCCCCACGACAACGACCGTGGAAAACCTTTCGGCAAGTTACGCACAATTGGCGCTGCAAGGTCCGCAGGCAGAGGAAATTCTGCAACAGCTCACTCCCTTCCCCTTAGAGAAAATCCCTTTCTTTTACTTCGTGCCGTCAGTAGTCATCTCCGGGCATTTTGCTTTAGTCTCGCGCACAGGTTACACCGGCGAAGACGGTTTCGAAATTTACACCTCCCCTGAAGCGGCACCGTTTGTGTGGGAAAAAATTTTGAAGGCAGGACGGCCCCTAGGCCTGCTCCCTATCGGCCTTGGCGCTAGGGACACTTTGCGTTTGGAGGCAAACCTGCCGCTATACGGCAACGAATTGTCGCCTGAGATTACACCCCTAGAGGCTGGCTTGTCCGCTTTCGTTAAGTTTAGCAAGGGCGAATTTATTGGCAGGAGTGCCTTACAACTGCAAAAAGAGATGGGCATCCCACGTGAACTCCTCGGTTTCACCATGCTTGAGCGAGGCATCCCCCGTAGCACTTACCCTGTGACGGTTGGAGGTGATAGGGTAGGGCATGTTGCTTCCGGCGGATACTCGCCCAGTCTAAAACAAAACATAGGCTTGGCACTGATAGCGCGCGGGAAAGTTGCCGAGGGCGGAAATTTAGCCGTGATCGTGCGCGACAAGCCTATTGCCGCTCGCCGCATCCCCCTGCCCTTTTATCGCAAGCGTTATAAACGTAAATAAAGCATTTAAGGAGGCTGCTACACAATGAACGTACCCCAGCAACTTGTCTATTCCCGCGAGCACGAATGGGTGAAGATCGATGGCGATAGGGCAACTATCGGCATTACAGACTACGCCCAAGGCTCCCTAGGCGACATCGTCTTTGTGGAACTTCCCGCCGAAGGGGATAAAGTGAAGGCTGGCGTCGGTTTTGGTGTGGTAGAGTCAGTCAAGGCCGCGTCTGATCTCTACTGCCCGATTTCCGGCACGGTTGTTGCTGCAAACCACGCGCTGCTAGACAACCCCCAATTGCTTAACACCGACCCCTACACAAACTGGATCATCGCCGTCGCCATAAGCGACCACGGTGAGCTTGCTCACCTGTTGACGCCCGAGCAATATGCCGAGCTGATTAAATAGTTCTCACTACCGGGAGGAGGAAGGTCATGCACCGTTACATCCCCAACACTGAGGCGGAGCGCAAAGACATGCTCGCCACCCTAGGAATGCAAGACATAGAAGAACTCTTTGCCGACATCCCTGACAAAGTACGCCTTAGACGTCCCCTGCAGATCCCAAAAAGCCATTCCGAGCTAGAATTGACTGCCCACATGACGGCGCTAGCTAACAACAACCTCGGGGCCCGCAATTACACTTGCTTTCTCGGTGCCGGCGCGTACGACCACTACATACCGAGCGTCATAAACCATATGCTACTGCGCCAAGAGTTCTTTACTGCCTACACTCCCTACCAACCCGAAATAAGCCAAGGCACCCTGTAGGCCATTTTTGAGTTTCAAACCATGATTTGCGAACTCACCGGCTTAGACGTAGCCAACGCTTCGGTTTATGACGGAGCCACCGCACTGGCAGAAGCCGCCATTATGGCCTGTAACTCTACCCGTCGCAACGAAATACTTGTGGCCGCCTCCGTGCACCCTGAGAATCGGGCCGTGCTAAAGACCTATGCGAGCACCCGTGATATGGTGGTCAAGACCGTTCCTTACAAACATGGCCAATTAGACAGCGAGGCCATAAAAGCAGCTATCAACAGTGATACCGCTGCGGTCGTTGTCCAAAGCCCGAACTTTTTTGGCATCGTTGAGGACATCAGAGCTGC
>QLUB01000063.1 GCA_018725205.1 candidate division NPL-UPA2 bacterium | reverse complement strand
ACGTAGTCCCCGTAATCTGCATCAACAAAATCGACTTGGCAGACGAAAGTGCGGGAGTTTACGCACGAGCCGGGCTGCGAAGTAAAGCGACTTGTGGGTGAGGGCGAAATCGAACAGGCGCGCTACAAAAACTACGTCAAATTGACGAAGCATTAGAGGGTCGCGCCGCCATATTTAGACAGCAATTCACTCAAGCTGGCCATGTACCGCGGCCTTACCTCGTTGATTAGCATGCCTGAGTAGCCTTGAAGCTGAGAGATTATATCGTAAAACGGCACTTTCCCCCATCCAATGGGCAGATGCATATCTCCCTTGCCCATTATCGTGGATGTGCATGTGTTTCACTAAGGGCGCCACTTCCAGGACTTCATCCATTAGAGGAAAGCCGTACACCTTGGCCGCCAAAAAAGCATGTCCTATGTCGAGAGTTACACCTATCCTATCGCTGTTGATCAATCTCACTACCTCACTAGCTTTGTGCAGGCTCTCCCCATAGCAGTAATCACGGCAATCGATATAGGGTCTTGCGTTTTCTATGCATATTGAGACCGGCGAATTTCGTAACTGCACTGCCAAGCGCGAAAGACATTCGACTTCTACGTCTAACATCTTTTCTCGCGCATAGGGGGTAAGCGGTGGACTGCACCTTGCTTGAAACTGCTCCTCGGGCACATACCTCCCGGCATGGTACACTAGGACCTTGCTCTGTATTTCACCTGTAAATTCAAGGCAGGCCTGAAACAGACTCAGATGTGTTTCGTGGTCGTCAAGCGACATAAGGTTTAGCGGATTGGGAGCATGAACTGAATAGCGAAAATTGAACGCAGATAGTAACTCCTTTACTTCTCTCATAACTGCGGGGATAAGACTGGCGTTGCGCACGACCTCCAAGCCATGGACGGGAATTTCGACGCAGGCAAACCCTATTTGTGAGAAGTACTCTAAATCTGCAGCCAGAGTCTTCAGGTTGCCGTCAATCCGCCTAGCATCTGCGTTTACGCCAATCCTCACCATAGTGTAGGGCACTCCTTATCCAGCTTGGTCATGAAGCTCAGGCCATGCAGGCCGAAGCCGGCCCGCAGGTAGAATTCGTGAGCCTGAGAGCGATGCATTGCGCTCGAAAGCATTATTTTGTAGCAGCCCTGCTTCCGGGCTAACTCCATGGCCCTCTGGAGCATCAGCGTCCCAAGGCCCTGTCTCTGACAAGTTGGAGCAACCACAAAGTTCTCCAAGATGGCGAAACGGCTACCTCCGTGGCCTAGATTATCAGCGATAAGCAAGCAGAAGGTGCCCACAACTCTCGCTCTGCGAGTGGCCACAAAGAGCTTGTAGTATGGGTACTGGTGCATCCTCTGCCAACTGGCATATTGCTCTTCAGGGTTGGGAGCGTCTTCCGGCGAAAGCTCCCGCAACAGACTCAGGACTACTAGCAGGTCTTTGTCGGATGCTTCGCGGATGCAGAAGCTCGTCCTCGGACTTGCCACACATGCGTTAAGCTCACCCATTGCCGCAAGACCCCACTATTACTTCATTCACTTGCTGCGCCGTGTATTGGGCTTGGTACACCGGCACACCACCGACGAACGTCTTGTGAACAAGTGGATGCCCGTCGTACACCTCCACCATTAACAAGTCAGCTTGTTTGCCAACCGCAAGCGAGCCGTAGTGTTGGTCGATGCCAAGCGCTTTGGCGGGATTCTGGGAAACCATGCGCGCCGCGCTAGGCAGGGCCATACCCTTTGCGACAAGCTTGAAAACGGCAGCTAGCATCGCGGGAGGATAGTAATCTGAACAAAGTGTATCGGCTGTGCCGTGCGCAATAGCCTCGATTGCCCTTAGGTTATTGCCGTGTGAGGCGTCACGTACTACGTTAGGCGCTCCGACCACTACGTGAAGTCCCTTGGCTTTAGCATAAAGAGCTGTCTTCAGGTTAATCGGGAATTCGCTTACCGTAACTCCCAGTTTCAACATAGCCTCTAGCTTCTCGGGGGTGTCGTCATCGTGCGAGGCGACACGCACTCCCTGCTGGTACGCGACCATCGCCACTTCCTCCAGTTGCCTCCAGTCCACCATTTTGGACTTAGCCGTAATGGTATCGACCATAGACCGCGCTTCCTCGGCACTAAAGCCATAGGTCTTGACGGCATACTGCTCATATGTCCCGGGAACAGTGTACTGCCCCTGCCCCGGGGTATGATCCATAAAGGAAAGCAGGTGCACCCGTCGTTCTTGTAGCAGACTCCTAACTAGTTTAATACCGGACAGATGGGAAACTTCGTAACGCAGATGTACAAGATTGCGGATCAAGGAACGGTTGCGCCCCCTGACCGTGATGTTATCAATGATCTCGGCTACCGCCGCGTCCCTGCGGGTGCCGACAGCGCTTTCACCTCCTAGTGATAGCGAGTGATACATGGTCGTAATGCCATTGGCCGCAACCCTCCTCTCCAATTCATAGAGCGCCGATCTAATCGGAAAGTGAGCTTGGGGACGAGGGGCAATCTCCTTCTCGATGGCGTCGCTATGAATGTCAATCATTCCCGGCAAAATGTACATATCATCGGCTTCAATTACGCTGTACTCGCCAAGCAGCAAACTAGGCACTTGCCTACTGCTTGCAGTTCCTTTCGGGATGATGTGTGCGATGCGTCCGTTATCGATGAGCAAATCTCCGTGCAACACACTGTCAGGCAGGACGAGCCGCCCCCCGGTGATTAAGATAGGCTTCTGTCTCATGCTATTCCGGCCTCCCTTAGCTGTCCTTGGTGCATCTGAAAGTGACGGTCTACCACGTCTTTCATAAACGACAGGTCGTGAAAAACTCCGACCATGGCAGTCCCGGCTTCTTTGAGATCCTTGATCATGTCGCGCACCGGCATTTTTGACTGCTCGTCGAGTGAGGCTGTGGGCTCATCCAGGAGCAGCAGTCTAGGGCGCCAAACCATGGCCCGCGCTAAGTTAAGCCGCAACTTTTCGCCGCCGCTAAAAGTGTGAGGCAAAATATCCCATAGATTGCCGGGGAGCTGGAAGTGGCGCAGTATGGAGCTAGCTTGAATGTGACTGTGTTCATAGCTGAGACCACGTTCGGTTAGCGCCTCGACCACCACTTCCAGAGCTGTCATCTGAGGCAACACCTGCAGGAATTGGGCAACATAGCTGATTTCATGCTTACGTATGGCAATAATATCTCGCTCGGTGCTGTTTACTAGGTCGATTTTGCCAAACAGCGCGGAGTCAAAGAGGATTTTACCGCTGCTAGGTAGGTATGTGCGGTATAGGCACTTCAGTATGGTTGTTTTCCCGCCGCCGCTGTTGCCGGTTATGCCAACAAACTCGCCGGCTCGCACCGTAAACCCCACCTGCTGGCAGCCCACGATGCGCTTCCCCTCTACGCTATGCAGAACAAAAACCTTGCTCAAGTCTTTCACCTGTAAAATGGCGCTCATCTTGACCCTCCTTAGAGCATCGAGTTAATCAGCAGCTGGGTATAGGGATGGTGGGGGTCCTCCATGACTTGATCTGTCAGTCCGCTTTCTACCACTCGTCCGTTTCGCATCACCAAAGTTCTTTCCGTCAGCATGCGGATCACCGCGAAGTCGTGCGACACCACGACCATGGCAATTTGTAGCGTACTTTGGATTTGCCGTATCAGGCGCAGCACTTGGGCCTGCACTGACACATCGAGCCCCGTAGTGACTTCGTCTAGCAAGAGCAGGGGGGGATTGTTAGCTAACGCTTTGGCAATCTGCACTCTCTGCTGCATGCCCCCGCTAAATCTTTTAGGGGGCTCATCCATGCGCTGTACAGGCAGCTCAGTTTTTTGCATGAGCTCCGTTGCCCTAGATCGTATGCGTGTGTAGTTGTACCAATCAGCCGCGATTAGCTTATCGGCAATGTTTCCTCCGCAGGAAAACTCCATGTTTAACCCGGCATTTGGGTTCTGATAGACAATGCCCAATTGGTGGTTGCGAAGCCACCTCTTTTTCTGATTACTCACTGCGAACATGTCTACCTGGCCATCCTCAAAGCCTTGCACATAGGCGTAACCGGAGGTGGGCTCTTGATCAAAGTGCAACAGCTTGATGAGCGTGCTCTTTCCCGACCCGCTTTCACCTACGATGCCGACAATTTCTCCTGGGTAAACATCGAGGTCAATGCGCGCACAAGCCACAATAGAATGGCACTTCGGGCAAATATTGCTGCCCACCCCCGGTCCGGTCAACTCTAAACAAAGCCCGCAGCCTGAACCGTAGATCTTGCTTAAATTGCGGACACTAAGCAACGGGGTCTCCTGTCGCGTTTGCTTACTCATGACGGATGGCACCTCGGCTGTTCTTGGCACAGTGGCTGGTGTCAGAGCACGAGAAATATCGCTCACCAGTCTCTCCGTCATAGACTTCATTCAGATAGGAGCTAGTGCTACCGCAGGATCGGCAGGGCTGCCCCCCGAAATTTTCAATCGTAAAGTGATAGTCCTCAAACTGCAGCGGCACAACCTCAGTATATGGCGGGACAGCATAGAGCCGCTTTTCTCTACCCGCTCCAAAAAGAAACAGCGTCTCGGCCTGATGGAGCTTGGGCACATCATGCCGCGGTATTGGGGAGGGATCCATGGCGTAGCGCTGGTTAACCAGCACAGGGTATCTATACGAAAGAGTGATTTCTCCCCAGCGTACTATGTCCTCGTAAAGAAAGACCCACAGCTTCCCGTAGTCTCTTTCGGCGTGCATGCGCCGGGTCTCACGCTCACTCGGTTCTACCCACCGCAGAATCTCTGGGTAGGGCACTTGAAACACTAGGATCTGGTCCTCACGCATCGCTTCCTCCGGGATGCGATGTCGCGTCTGAACAATGCTCGCTTCCGCCGTGTCGGTGGTGACGGTGTTCCCGGTCGTGGCGGCAATGAAATTGCGCAAGTTGCAGGCGTTTACGCTGAAGTCGCAGCCTTGATCAATTACTTTTAGCGTGTCTTGTTTGCCTATAATGGAAAGGGTAATTTGTAAGCCGCCGGTTCCCCAGCCCCGAGCGATGGGCATTTCACGGGACCCATATGGAACTTGGTAGCCTGGTATCGCAACCGCCTGCAGCAATTTGCGGCGAATTTCTTTCTTCGTTTGTTCATCTAAAAATCCGTAGTTGTAACTATAGGAGGTCATTGGCTTTCCCCTTTCTGTCGACGACTGAGCGCAAGCGATTTAGGTCGGCCTGGAAGTCGACGTAGTGCGGAAGCTTCCAGTGTGCGGCGAAGCCTGCGGATTCGATACCGTCGATGTGGTAGAGCACGAACTCCTCGTCCTCGGCAGGCGCGCCGGGGTTAGCCGCTGTCATGGAACGGTCGAGGGTGGCCATGGCTATGGCCTTCACTTCGTTGTGTCCAAAGCATACTCCGTATCCAAGCGTAAGTTGTGCGACGCTGCCCTTCCCCTCATTGCGCATGCGTGCCACCAGTTCAACTTCTGTTAAGAGCACTTCACCCACAGTGATAATCTCCGTCGGATCTAGGGGATGCGGCACGAGCAGCTTAACATGACCAACCCGGAGTTCGCCGATGCAGGGATGCACTGCACCATATCCTCGCATGCTGGAATAGGCTAACGCCAACATAGACCCGTTTTCCCCTCTTGCTAGCGCCTGTAACCGCATTGACCTAGTAGCGGGGAAGCGAATAGCTTGCCTAGTAAGATCAGCATAGTTAGCAGGGGACTCGACGGCAGGGTCAGCAAGCAAACCTTCCAGTCTCAGTAAGTCAACAACTTTCGGGAAACGAGGCTGCTGTATTAACGAAACCCTATCCGGCACATCACCTGCAACATACTCGGAGACAAAGGAACGGAAAGCGTGGCTATCCTCTTCCAACAGGTCGAAGGCCATCAAACGCTGAGTGTAATCCTTAGTCGGACCTAGGAACTGACCGCCGGGAATATCCTTGAAAGCCGAGGAGATTCTCCGCATGATGCGCATATCAGAGCTACCCGCAGGCAGAGAGTAGTGACGTCGCGGCAAAGTTGAGCTGAAGGCGCGCAGTAAGAACGCTGCCTCAAGAGTGTCCCCTTCCGCCTGCTTGAGGGCTAGGGCAGCGAGCTCAGGGGCATAGAGCCCACCCTCACCCATCACTCGATCCACTGCTAAGCGCATTTGGTCTTGTATCTGCCGCACTGCGATTGGAGTGCTGTCACCACGACAACGGAAGTACTGTGCCAGCCTTTCCGCTTCCTTAATGGCCTTCTCTCCACCTTTTACCGCCACATAAGCCATTCACACCACCTCCACAGTGAACTGGACGGTTCGCGGCAGGCAACATACCTGCCCGCTTTTGTCGACGAGAATCCAGTCAAGTCCAAGCGGAAACTCTCGATTGCAATGCCGCCACGACTGTAGCAATTCGCAACTCAATCCTCTAACGGCCACCGTTCTGGAGCGCTGTATGCCAGGTCCGCAAAGTTCTAGACGCAGGGCTTGCTCTAGGCCGTCAGTGACCTCGCCAAGCTCTTCAACTAGCTGGATAATCGTTGCTGACTCATCTGGATACTGCCAACTGCCTCTTTTTAGACGTCTAAAGTCGGGACTTTCACCCCTGCCAACAAACAAGTAGTCGCACTCCTCCACAGCTCCAACCCTAGCCATGGTGTGCGCCTGCAAATGCGACGACAATGAACACTGGTCGCTGTACACGTGAAAGACCACCTCGTGGTCAAGCAAGGTGAGTGCTACCACGAAAAGATAGGTGTCAAAGGGCGAGCTCGCAACCTCCGCTACTGTCAGCAAAGACCCAACCTTCCCCGGCCTGGCCATACAGTCCAGTAAGGTGCGAAAGGTGGCTTGGGTGTAGGCGGTTTGGTCGAAATGCGTGCTGTCACTCATAGTCCTTGCTCTCCTGTTCGCTGCACATGCCCTGAAAGTCGACTTTTGTTCGGGCAGTTCGTTCAAACTCGCGCCTATCTTCTGTCTGTCGTAGTGCTACTTGCGCGTCAAGCCAAGGTTGCATTGCGGCCCGAAAACTGGCCCATTTTTCCTCAGGGGCGCGAAACACAGCATCGAGCATAGCCGCTGCCTCCGCTCTCCAAGGCTCGTAGCCGAGCACGAGCCCATATCCCTTATGCCCCAGAACGGCAACCATGCAGTCAGAAATCAACACCTCACCTAAATTGAAGACCCCGCCCGTGGCTGAATCAGTCGCTCGCATCATTAGCGACCCCGCTTGTGGCTCCCGGAGCACCTGAATAGCCCCCTGCCCGTCCTGTGCCGCCTCTTCCCTGATCCTTATGACCCATGGCTCTAACTCCTCGCGCTGACACCAACTCCATAGACTGGTCCTTTGTCTGACGTCCAAGCTCTTGCCTCCTAGATTTAACGCAAAGTCTCGCGCCCTATCACTACAGACCGTAGATGATTGGATAGCTGTTCGGCCATCCAGATCACGCTAAGAATTACTGCCGTTATGGCCAAAGCGTCGGCATATCTAAACAGGCTCATCGCCAAATGCAGGTGAAACCCTATGCCGCCACCTCCAACGACTCCCAAGAACAACACGGTTCTCAAATTGATGTCAAAGCGATAAAGCGTATTGGCGATTAGTGAAGGCACCACTTGGGGGAGAACCGCATAGCGGATGATTTGCAGCTTGCTCGCCCCCGTAGACTTAAGCGAGTCGAGAGGTCTAGGATCCACGTTTTCCATGGCCTCGGCGAACAAGCGGCCTAACATACCGATAGAGCCTATTGCAACTGTTACCATCCCGGTAAACGGGCCTAGGCCTATGACCACGATCAATACCAGAACTACAACGAGCGTCGGCATTGAACGCTCCGCTGCCATAAGAGCCTTAACTGTCTCGCGAACTAGGCGCGATGGTGTGAGATTGCTCGCCGCCCATAGAGCCAAAACGAATGCTGCAGCTGCCCCGAAAAATGTGCCAAGAAAGGCCATGGACAGCGTTTCTACGACTGACCAAAGGATGTCAGGCTCTGTTAGTACCTCCCAGCTGGGCGGGAACATCTCGCTGACTAACCTGAAGAAATGCGGCAGTCCCCGCCAAAAGAGCCGCGGACTGATGCCAAGGTCAACCAAGCTCCACACGAAGGCCACAAACAAGACCACGCCAAGCCCAGTATTAAACAGACTGCGGCGCTTCATTGAAGCACCTCGTGCCCGATGACTGCTTTCTTGAGTGCATCGGATATTCTCTCGCAGACCATCACTAACACCAAGATTACGATAATGGCGGAAAGAGCCGTTCTGTAATTTAGCAACCTAGTGGCCATGATCAGTTCTGAGCCTATCCCACCCGCGCCAACCACCCCCAAGAAGATGGACAGGCGTATGTTGACCTCAAAACGAAACAGGCTATTAGCAATTAGCGACGGCATCACTTGGGGGATCAAGGCGTACTGGATGACTTGCATCTTGGAGGCCCCCACTGCGGCTAGGGCTTCAAGGGACCTAGGGTCGACTTCCTCAAAGGCGTCAGCGAACAGCTTCCCCAGCATCCCTATCGCGCTTACCGACAAGGCCATAACCGCCGGGAAGGGCCCAAGCCCCACAATGGCCACAAAGAGCAAAATGACGATCAAATCTGGCAACGCCCTTTCCGCTGACATGATGCCCCGCGCCAGTTCGCGCAATGCTCGATTGGCGTTGACGTTTGAGGCGGCTAACAGGCTGAAGACGAAGGCTAGGACAATCCCAAAACCCGTCCCCACAAAGGCAATCTGCACAGTCTCTATGGCCGGCCCCACCATGCGTGGCATTGCGCTCCACTCAGGAGGAACCATGTGTCGCAACAGGGCTAGGCCTCGCGGAAGCCCTCTGACTAGGTCCATGAGGTCTAGGCGCACGACTGCTGACGCGCCAATAAGGAGCAAGCTGAGACCAAAAACAGGCAAGAGTGCCTTCCGGAACCTAGCCAATGCTTTAAAGTGGGTCTTCATAAACGCAAAGTGCTCAAGCTACCGATGTTGTGCAAACCGCACGCTCGGTCCCGTAAATGTCCTCCAACTTGCTAGGAGAGATAAACGGGCTGCCGTCATAGCAGACAACACCATCCCTAATGCCAATGGCCCGCGTGCAATACTTGCTCACTAGTTCCGGAGCGTGAAACACACCAACTATCGCTACTTCTTTGGCCAAAGGCTTTAGATAATCCAGCACTATTTCAGTGTTCTTAGGGTCAAGGTTGGCCACCGGTTCGTCCGCCAGCAGCAGGTAAGGCTCTTGAAATAGCGCGCGGGCGATAGCAACACGCTGCATCTCCCCGCCGCTGAGAGTTTCAGCGCGCCGATGCGCCAGATTTTTGATACCCACCCTCTCTAGCTGCTCTAAGGCCACCGTCATTTCGTCTTCGGTAAACCCGTAGAGCAGGCTGCGGATGGTACTGATGCGTCCGAGACGACCTGTCAGCACATTCTCCAGTACACTAAGTCGCTTCACTAGCATTGAGCCCTGAAAAATCATGCCGATCCTCTGCTGGATCACTCTCAGTTCTTGGCCCCTCTTCCCGTTTACCTTGACGACCGTATCGCCGCCATTAATCACTACATCGCCACTGTCTGGAGCTGTTAAACCGTTGATGCACCTAAGCAGAACCGTTTTCCCGACACCACTTTCCCCCAGAATGCCTATGAACTCGCCCTTCTTAGCCTCAAAGCTAATATCTTTCAGGAGGGGACGACCGTCAGGAAGCCTTTTGGCCACATTTTGTACGGATAACACACTGCACACCTCCTTAATTTTGAGTGTGCATCACGCCTGCCCAGTGCAAACCTGCTTGGTCGGAAGGCGTGATGCTCTTTGAACATCGAGGCTAGTCGAGCTTGCCCAGACCCTTGGCTACTTGGCGGATAAACTCATACTCCGCGCCGGTAACCGCCACGTAGCTCTTGTTGCGTTCCCACCGACCTTCAAACTGCGCGAAGGCTGCCGGGGCCTTCTGGGGCATGTCCAAAAAGGCTTGCTGAATCCGCTGAATTAGTTTTTCGTCCAAGTCGCCTCTTACCGCAACCGGAGACCGCGGGATACCGTCTGACTTCCAGATGACCTTGACTTCCTGTGGATTGATGAGCCCTTGCCCCACAGCTCTGTTGAACGGTCCCTCCCACGTCGCGCCGAAGTCGACCTTCCGCGCGCCAACCGCTAGAACTGTTGCATCATGCCCGCCCGCGAATACAATCTCTTTGAAGTGTTCGTCCACCTTGATCCCCACCGACTCCATGTGTCCGCGCGGGATAAGGTGACCGGAAGTCGAGGCGGGGTCGACGAAGGCCAACGTTAACTGCTTCGGTCGCGCTTTAATGTCGTCAATGCTCTGCAGGCCACTATCCCGATGGGCTATTAAGATACTGTGGTATACAGCAAGTTTGTTATTCTCATCGCCGCCGGCCACTATGGCACGGGCATTGGCTCGCTCCGCTGCCAGCACGTATGAGAATGGACCGAAGAAAGCGATTTCGATCTTCTCGGCGCGCATGGCCTCAATTACTGCGGTGTAATCTAGGGCCTTAAACATTTCGATCTTAACTCCCAGTTCGTTCTCCAAGTACTGCCGAGCCGGTTCGAAAAGGTTCATCATCTCCACGATGTCCTCAGCCGGGATCAACGCGAGTCTAAGCACCTCCGGAGTCTGTGGCTCGAACCCTCCCACTAACGCATAGCCGCCAACCGCTACCCCGACAAGAAGTAAAACGACAAGTAATCCTGCGCCTAACGACAACTTCATCTTGCCACCTGTGGACACGTCTATCCCCTCCCTTTTTTCAGTTGGGACGTGTGAGGCCCCCACCGCCATCAGTATAGCCCACGCCTTGAACGGGTGAGTTAACCCAGCGTAAAACTTGGGGGCTAGTTGCGTTAAGAACTTGCGCTGTGTCATGACGACAACAATGCCCGGGAAGATGTCTTGGCATCTTTCCCGGACATTGAAGCGGCAGAACAACACAGGAACAGTTGCAAATGGTTCAAGACGAACCTATCTTTGCCGAATGCGTCAGAGCGAGATAGAGCCTTCATCTTAGGGATGGTACACAAACTCTGCGAGGACTATGGTTTCAAGAAACCAATCTGGATTTTTCGTGCGGAGTTTTTCAAAACGAGATGTGTCTCGTGCTGCTACCAGTTAGAGGTCGCGCCGCCACAAAATCAAGAACCAGCTTAAGCTCGTCCCTAGTTTCGAAAACGAGAGTGTTGTCTAAGTGTACTGCCGCATAGCACTTTACATCGGGCATGGCGGGGGCTGTGA
>QLUB01000062.1 GCA_018725205.1 candidate division NPL-UPA2 bacterium | reverse complement strand
ATGCGCTGGCATGGTAGGCTCGTGTTGAAATACCCTATAGGGGTATATTAAGCAAACACCGGAGGGCTTCTTATGCAAGAGACACTTAAACGGGTCACCCTAAGTATTGGGGGTATGACCTGCGCAGCCTGCTCGAGCCGGGTAGAGCGCGCGTTAACCAAACGGCCGGGCGTGAGGGAGGCTGTTGTCAACCTCGCCACGGAAACAGCCGTAGTCCTTTTCGACTCTGATCTAGCCACTACGGAAGACTTAGTCCAGACTGTTGACAGCACCGGGTACGAAGCGAAGGTCAAGCCTGACTCAGCCGCGCTAGCGACTGGCGTAGATGACGACAAGGCGATGCAGCACAGCCGCGCGGCCGCCCGCCGCATGTGGATAGCTTGGGCGCTCTCCATCCCCATCGCGCTGTGGATGCTCCCCGCCATGTTTGCCGGACCGCATAATATGGACGCGATGTGGCTAGGCAAGACCGGCTACAACATCGGCATGCTGGCGCTGTCCGCGCCGGTAATGTTTGGGGTGGGGCTACCCACTCTTGTATCGGGCTGGAAAGCTGCAAAGCACCTCGCCCCCAGCATGGATTCCCTCATCGCCATGGGTACGCTAACCGCGTGGGGCACAGGTGTCGCCACTTTCTTTACACATATCGAAAACTATGCCGGAGTCGCCGCCATGATCATGGCCTTTCACCTTACCGGGCGTTTTCTCGAGGCCAAGGCTAAGGGGAGAGCTTCACAAGCGATTCGCCGTCTGCTGCAGCTAGAGCCCAAGACAGCTACCCTGCTGGTCGAGGGCCAAGAACGGGAAGTGGCACTGTCAGAGGTACAAGTCGGCGACATCTATGTCGTCCGCCCAGGGCAAAAAGTGCCGACCGACGGCCAAATAATCTGGGGCGAGAGCAGCGTAGACGAGTCCATGGCTACGGGCGAGTCGTTGCCAGTACGCAAGAGTCTCGGCGACGAACTAATTGGTGCCACCGTAAACCAAGAAGGGCTGCTGCATGGCAAGGCCACGCGAGTAGGCAAAGACACCTTCCTAGCGCAGGTCATCAAACTCGTGGAGGACGCGCAGGGCACTAAGGTACCGATACAAGAGTTCGCCGACAAGGTGACCGCAATATTTGTGCCCGTCGTGATTGGCATCGCGGCATTGACCTTGGCTGCGTGGCTGCTCTTCCCGCATCAGTTAGCGGGGGTTCTGGAGTTAGCCGCGCACTTTGTTCCCTGGGTTAACCCTCACCTTAACCCAGTCACGCTGGCCGTAGTGGCGACTGTAGCCGTATTGGTCATCGCCTGCCCATGTGCGCTTGGTCTCGCCACACCTACCGCCTTGATGGTGGGCAGCGGCATGGGCGCAGAGAACGGCATCTTGATCAAGCGCGGCGAAGCAATCCAGACTCTGCAGGAAGTAAAGATAATCGTATTCGATAAGACCGGCACTATTACTAAAGGTAAGCCCGAGGTAACCAACATCGCCCCCGTGTTTGGAACCGAGAGCGAGCTTTTGGCTGCCGCCGCTAATGCTGAATCGGGCTCCGAGCATCCGCTTGGTCAGGCCATTGTCAAATACGGCAGGGCATCCGGTGTGGACTTCCTACCGCTGTCGCACTTCGCCTCTTATACCGGGCGCGGTGTTGTGGCGGAGTTTGGCGGACAGAAGGTCGCTGTGGGCAGCCGCAGACTAATGCAGGAACTAGGAGTTCCGCTTGCGCCTATGGAGAATACGGCAGCCGCGCTTGAAGACGACGGCAAGACAGCCATGTTCGTCAGCATCGACGGACAAGCTGCGGGCGTAATCGCCGTAGCTGACACCGTCAAAGAAGACTCAAGCGCAGCGCTGCTTGAGCTCAAAAAAATGGGACTTACGCCGGTTATGATTACCGGTGATAACAAGCGCACAGCTGCCGCTATCGGGCGAGCTGTCGGCATAACCCACATTCTCGCGGAAGTACTGCCCGAGGGTAAAGTTGAAGAAATCAAGCGCCTGCAGAGCCAAGGCTTTAAGGTAGCCATGGTAGGCGACGGTATCAACGACGCGCCGGCGCTGACGCAGGCGGACGTAGGCATCGCCATTGGCACCGGCACAGATATCGCCATCGAGGCCTCCGACGTCACACTGGTGCGTGGGAACCTAGGCGCGGCCGTCAGTGCCATTAAACTTTCGCGCGCAACCTTCCGCAAGATTCGCCAAAACCTGTTCTGGGCGTTTTTCTACAACGTAGTAGCCATCCCCTTAGCCATCCTCGGCCTAATGCACCCCATCATCGCCGAGATTGCCATGGCTGTAAGCTCGATTAGCGTAGTTACAAACGCTAATTTGCTGCGGAGAGTGGATATTCGTTAGGGCGCACACCCGCGCTCCGCGCGGCAAGCTGTGGTCAAACAGCACTTCGCACTGGTCAGGGAGACAAAGCTCGGCAAGGGCTTCTCGCGAAAACTTGCCCCAACGCAACTGACGCAGCACGCTCCCTGGCTTTTCGCCTAGGCGGTGCGGCAAGGCGGCAAAGAGGCGCAGAGGGTCGCCGTAGACAATCTCCCGCACAGCTTGGTCCTCAGGCTGCTGCTCGCCAAGCAAGGCTTCCGGGACGCGCTTGTGGGGCTCATGCAGGAGATAGTCAAACCGGCACAACTCCCTAAGCCCCTCGGGCAACGGCACATGGGCCTGCAAAGCGTGATAAACGCTCTCCTGCACCGTTGTCCTGCTCTCAGTTAGGCTAAGTTGCTCTAGCATCTCTGCTCCTGTTAGCACGCCTTGCGTAAGAACATAGCGCAGGGCGTTTTCGGCTTGCCGCGAGTTGTAGTAGCGTTCCAGTACTCGAGACAGGCGCTTGAGATAAAAGAAGTCGTGCGGCGACATATGCGGCGTGCGGAGCACCTCATAGGGCGCAAACGGCAAGTAAACTAAGCCTAGTTCCTTCGCCCCTTGCCTAAGCAATGTCCCCGGCAAAAGCTTTAAGAAGCCTAGGTGCAAACGGTGGGGTAAAGCTAGGAGCGCGGCGTTAACGGCAGTAAGAAAAGTCGCTAGGCTCTCCTCGGGTAGCCCAGCGATAAGGTCAAGATGCACCTCCACTGTGTTAAGCTGCACTAGGCGCTTGACCGCCTGCAGCGTATGTGTAGCATCCATATGGCGGTTAACCGCCCCAAGACTCGTCGGGGAGGCTGATTGTAGCCCGACCTCAAACTGAAACCGCTGCGCACGTGGGTCTGCCAAAAGACGGAAGTCGTCTTCGGTCAACAGATGTGCGCAGGTCTCAAAATGAAACCTCGTTTCCTCTAAAGCCCCCAGCAAGAACCCCCAAAGCTCCCGTGCCCGCTTAGGCTCTGCATTAAAGGTGCGGTCTACGAACTTGACTAAAGGAACCTTCCCCACCATCTGTGCCAAGTGAGTCTTGGCGGTTTCCACTGACATATACCGCACACCTACGCGCGACGAAAGGCAATAGGCGCAATTGTAAGGGCACCCACGACTTGTCTCAAAGTAGTAGATCTTACTCTGTAGCCATGTTTCATTGACGTAGGGAAAAGGAAGGTCGTCTAGGTCCGGCACGCTCAGAACTTCAGGTTTAGGGCCGCCCCGCCATGTAATCCCCGTCTCCTGCGGCTTTTCGTTTTGCGCGAGCGCGCGAATTAAGCTAAGGATCAGTCCCTCGCCCTCCCCGCAGGCGACGTAATCGACGTCCTCCCGCAGTAGAATTTCCTCCCATCCCCCGCTCACTTCCGGCCCGCCCCACGCTATAATCACGCCGGGCTCCATCAGACGTATCCGCGTACAGATATCCTCCATTAAGCGGCGATTCCAGATGTACACAGAGCACAACAGGAGCCCCGGACGTAGTTCGGCGACTCGGTGGGAGATGGCCTCCGCTCCCTCATTGATGTTTGACTCGACTACCTCGAGCTTAATGCCTGCCTCTCTGCATACGGCAGACAAGTACCTCGCGCTTAGGCTGGTATGGACGAAGCTGGCGTTTAGTGCCAACAGGACTAACTGCATGCTATTACTTATACTCCGCGAGGGCTTTAGCCAAGCGTGAGAAGCCAAGGCGGATGTTCGCTTCGGTGGCATTGCTGAAATTAAGTCTTAGCGTGTTCTTGCCGCCGCCCTCAACGAAGAAGCTTTCTCCGGGGATAAACGCCACTTTCTCGCGCACCGCAAGCTCCAGCAGCTTAACCGCGTCGATATGCGGCGGGAGTTCTCCCCAGATGAACAGGCCCCCTTCCGGCTCGGTCCACTTGATCCCCTCCGGCAGGAGCGCCAGACACTCCTGCATGACCTTGAGTTTCCTGCTGTAGCCGCGAGCCACGCGTGCGATATGTGGCTCTAGCAGTCCTCGCCGGCAAAACTCATAGACCATGGCCTGTGACAGGTTGCACGTGTGTATGTCCGTACCCTGTTTGCCAATCACCATCTTGCGCAGCAAGGGTGGTGGAGCAATGGCAAACCCAACGCGCAGACCCGGCGAAATGATTTTTGAGAAACTGCCGAAGTATGCGATTTGGTGGCTTTCGTCAAAGGATTTAATCGCAGGCAAGAGCTCTCCGGTGAAGTTCAGGCGACCGTAAGGGTCGTCTTCTATAAGAATGACCTCGTGCCGGCCGAGCATTTCTCCTATGGCCCTGCGGCGCGCCACACTTAAGGTAATGCCGGTTGGGTTCTGGAAGGTGGGCACTAGATAGGCAAGCTTAGGCTTCTCTTTGGCGATAGCAGCCTCAAGTTCATCCACTAGGACCCCCGCATGGTCGTTATGAACCACAGCGAAACTGGTCTCGTATGTACGCAAAATCTGAATCGCTGCTAGGTACGTAGGGCTCTCCACCACAACTTTCTCCCCAGGGTCAAGCATAGCTTTAGCGATCAGATCAATTCCCTGCTGTGAACCCGACGTAATCATGACGTCCTCTGCTTTGGCAGTGATACCTACACCTTTAACCCAGTCCGCCACAAACTCTCGCAGAGGGCCATACCCTTCTGTCGTACCGTATTGCAGTATAGACCTGTCGTTCTGCAACACCTGACGCGCAATTTCAGCCAATTCTTCTGCCGGAAACGAGTCAGGGGCCGGTAGCCCCCCCGCGAAGGAAATGATATCCGGTTGCTGGGTTAGCTTGAGAATCTCGCGGATGACATTCCCCTGCATATTCCGTAGTCTCCTCGCGAATCTTTGCTCGTTCATTTGTTCCCTCCTCGCGCTCTGTCTTCTTTAGTGCAGTTTCGCTATCGACGCAGCCATCTCCTACACGTCGGAGAAGTCTTTTAATTCGCGCAGGCATGCGGACGCAAATCTGACATATGTATCTTCCCGAGAGGAGAGATGCATATGCGTCAGCATACCATGGTAAGCGGGACTGCGGTTCTCGCTTTCGCCGCGATTATTAACCGCATTGTCGGTCTCGCTTTTCGCGCCTACCTCGTGCGAACATTCGGCCAAGAGGCTACCGGACTCTACCAGATGGCCTTCCCTCTTTATGTTAGCGTGATGACCGTTTCCACCGCAGGCATATCCATTGGCGTGGCTAGGCTGGTAGCAAGCCATCGCCAGCGCGGGGACGAAGCCGGGGTCAATTCGGCGTTTAAGGCAGGATGGCGGCTGGCGGTGCTTGGGGGAATCGCCGACATGATCCTGCTTGCCGCAAGCAGTCGTACTCTGGCTTTTTTCTTGCTCTTTGGCGTTGCCGAGGCCGGGCAGCTCCTGTCGAGCATGGGTTGGGTGGCATGGATGATTTACCTGCAGCACATCACCACCGCCACTTTGCAGGGACTAGGCAAGCCTGCCGTACCTACGCGTAATGCGGCCATATGCACTATATTGAGTTCTCTGGTTATCGTCGCTGGCACCTACGCGCGGCCCGAACTTGGCATCCACATTGCGGTGTTTGCAGTGGTCGTGGGCATTGGCAGTGGTGCCACCTTGGGGCTACTAGAAGTCATTAGAATCCTAGGAGGACTTAGAGCAATCGTAAGTCTCTTGCTTCGCGGCGGCCTAGCCGGAGCTCTCGCCCTGCTTGTCACAGACACGGCGCTGATGTCCTATGGCGGACCACTTTTCTTTAGCCTCATGCTGGCGGCTGTCGTTACCGCGCTGACCTTCTTCCCTCTAGCATGGTTACTAGGACTAATGGAGTCGCTCCACCGATAAAGAGGATTACGCCTGCATGCAGCGAAAGGAAAGATAACCGTTGTGAGGGAGGTGTAGTATGAACTTAACAGAGCTGGTGTCCCAACATTACTGCATTTCGGTGGCCTCGCTCGAGCTTATGTCTACGGGGAGAGTAAATCGCAACTACAGACTTGCTGCGACTGACGGCAAAGTTTACTGCCTAAAAGTCTACAGCGACGCCGTCCCCGACAAGCGGCTTCACGACGGCCTAGAGGTAACCGTGTATCTTTCGCCACTGGCCTTTCCTGTTCCACGCGTTGTACCTACTGCGGCAGGTGATCTTGTGCTGCACGCCGACAGGTACCGCTTGCTTTTGCTCCATTTCATCCCCGGCCGCAATCTGGCTTTGGATGAGGTGGGGTGCGCCGAAGGTCTAGGCATGGGCGCAATGCTCGGGAGGCTGCATCACAGCCTGCGCTTCTTTCCGCAGGCGGACAAGCTCCACAACAGCTTGTGGCGCGGGAGCAAAGAGTCTTTGCCCCGTATGTTTGACTTGCTGCAAACTGTCCTGTCCAAGGAACCTCATGACGATTTCGATCGTTTTGTGATCAGCTCGCTTACATACCGCATCCAAGTAATGCAAGGGGTAGAGGTCGGTCCCAAGCAGTTCTTTCACCTGCGGCGACAAGCCATCCATGGGGATTACCAGCTTGGCAACGTCTTGTTTGACGACCACGGCACCGTGGCTGGGGTGCTGGACTTTGACCAAACTTGTGTAAGCTTCCCGGCTTGGGAGTTAATGCGTGCCCTCGGCTTTACGTGCCTTATCGGCGGGCACTTCAACTACCCCCTCGCTACGGCCATGCTTAAGGGCTACCGGGACGGTGGAGGAACACTCGCGCCTTCTGAGTACCTGGAAATGCCGCGCCTGTGGTACTACCAGTTAGTGCGCGGTCTATTTGGCTTTAGCGACCATTACGCCGGAACTCCCGACCCCCGCCAAGATGAAGCTGCCTACGGACGCCACGCCGCCATGGTCTGGCTTGGGCAACACATGACCGATTTACGGGCGTTCATCTGGGATACGCTTCGGAAGTAGACCGCTATAGAGTTTCTCTAAACCACTCCAAGAGATGCTCTAGCCTAGCCAAGCGCAGCTTAGGCTTGCCGCTACGCGACAGCTCGTGATTTGCGCCGGGGAACCTGACCATGCGCGTCTTGACACCTAATTTCTTTAGGTACACGTAGAACTGCTCACCCTGCTCAATCGGGCAGCGCATATCTTGCTCGGCGTGCACGATAAGTATGGGCGTACTTACCTGCTTGACGTAGCTAATCGGTGAATGCTTAAGCAAGAGCTCGGTGTTGTCCCACGGGTTGCCAAGTATCTCGTACTCGGTAAAAGTGTATCCAATATCGCTGACGCCGTAGAAACTGAGCCAATTAGAGATGCTCCGCAAGGTAATTGCACTCTTGAAGCGCTTGGTATGCCCGACAATCCAGTTAGTCATAAACCCGCCGTAACTTCCCCCGGTCACCCCTAGGCGCTCGCTATCTACCCAGGGTAGCTTAGCAGCGTAGTCGGTTGCACACATGAGATCTTGGTAGTCTCCGCCGCCGTAGTCACCGCGCACAGCGTTGGCAAACACCTGACCATAGCCTTGACTGCCGCGCGGGTTGGTGAACACTACGCCGTAGCCAGCGTTAGCCCACAGCTGAAGCTGCATAAAGAAGGTGCATCCGTACTGCGTATGCGGCCCACCGTGGATTTCAAGCACGAGGGGGTACTTTTGTCCGGGGGCAAAGTTGGTCGGTTTCATCAACCCCCCTTGTATGTCCCACCCTTCTGCTCCTTTAAACCAAAACTCATCCGGCTCGCTAAGCGCAACTTCGCTCAACAGCGCTTGATTGACTTCCGTTAAGCGGCGCAGGGGCCTCTCGTGCTCCCAGAGGAATAAGTCTGTCGGGTATAGATGTGCGGAAGCGGCTAAGCTTATGCGCTTACCATCGGCACTACAGCTCATACTCTGCATGTGCATGTGCCCGGTAGTGAGTTGTAGAACCTCGCGCGTCATCGGCGAGACACGGTATACGTGCGTGTCTCCCCTGTCACTAGCTAGAAAGTAAATGCTTGCGCCATCCGAGCTAAAGCACAACGCCTCGCCACCACCGCCATAGCGAGTGTCGGAGCCCGTCTGGTCTCCCACCGAGCGGTCAAATTGGGCAGTGAGGTTAACCGGCTCGCCGCCGTCAGCGCTGATTAGCCACACGCGTGTCAGTGTCGCGGAATAAAACTCCCCCGTGTGGCCCATATAGGCAATGCTCTTGCCGTCCGGCGACCAGATAGGGCTGCTACTTGGGCCCTCGATGGCCGTAATGCGCTTTATCTCGCCGGTAGCCACGCGAACTGTGTAGATGTCAGCATAGTAAGGCTTAAATTCCGGGTCGCCGTCGCGGTTACTGGCAAAGGCTAGGTCTTGGCCACAGGGGGACCAGCAGGGGTCAACGTGTTCAAAATCGCCGCTTGTCAGGCAGCGCGCCTTGCCGCCTTCGGCAGAGATAAGCCAGATATGGCTGTGCCTCATGTCCAGAAGTCCCATGGCTTCATCGGCCTTGTGCTTAATAAGCCCGATTACCTTAGGTTCCTCGCGGCGCTTCTTGTCGTCTTCATCGCGCTCCTGTTGTGAACGTGCCTTTTCTAGATCGAGCGCGGTGTCTTTTTGGGCAAAGCGCGAAATATAAGCTAAGTGCCGGCCATCCGGTGACCAAGTGGGCGATGCGGCTCCGAAGCGCATGGTGGTCACCTGTCGCGCTTCACCGCCTAGCTCGAGGTCAAGCACAAAAATTTGTTTGTCGCCGTTGCGGTCTGAAACAAAGGCCAATTTCTTGCCGTCAGGCGAAAACTTTGGCCCATTCTCTATCTTACCGCCGCCGGTGAGCTTATGCATAGCTCCCCCATTGACCGGCTGCATGTAGATGTAAGAACGGTACTCCTCTGTTTTTTCGTCGATGTGTGTCAGGACAAACGCTACGCGCTCCCCACAGGGAGAAAGCTCGGGCGCAGACACGAAACGGAGCTTAAGCAAGTCTTCTTTCACCAAGGGACGGGGCAAGAGCAACACTCCTTTCACGCTTTCAGTCATCTGAATTCGCCATGTGCGTCAAGAATCCTTCGTGTAACTAAAAAATTATCTGCTTTCAAGCAGGCGGTCAATCCACGGCGTAACACGCACTACGCGCTTTAGTTCTTGATAGGCGGCGTCGGAGCTCTTGTCGTCTTGAGCTACCCGCTCGGCTCGCAGCATAATGTTCTTTGGCGTATCAAGCGGGGACACGTACTCTGCAACACTTACCTTGTAGCCATGCGCCTCTAGAGCAGCTACCCGCAGCCCGTCGGTCAGCAAGTCGGCAAGCCTGCGCTTAAAGACGTTATGCTGTACCACGGCAGAGAAAGCGCCGTAGTACAATTCATCGGTAAGAGCAGACTGACAGCATGGCACGGCGATAATATAGCGGCTTTTGCTCCGTATGCCTAGGGCCATAGCTTGATCGGTAGCAGTATCGCACGCGTGCAAGCTCAACACCATATGCACTGGCCCGTGGGGGTCATATGCGCTTACTTCCGCTGCGTGGAACTCCATGTTACGGTAGTTAAGCTTTTTTTGGATGCCGCGTGAGCTCTCGATTACCGCGCGTGAGCTGTCAATGCCGATGATACGGCACTTCTTTTTGAGCACTTCTACTAGATAGTAGTTCAGTGCAAAGGCTAGGTAGGACTTGCCACAGCCACAGTCGAGCACTACTAGCTCTTCTGTCCGCGGCCAACTTTCCAGCATCGCAGTCACCAGCTCAATGAAGCGGTCAATTTGGTAGTATTTCCGCCGTTTGTCGCCTTTAATCTCGCCGTCAGCGGACATGATGCCGATGGCCAGCAGTAGTTCCCGCGCGGCCTCTGCTTTAATGAATGTTTGGCGGGTACCCGGGACCACCGCCTCTCTGTGGCCATTTGACGTCGCGGCTGGGTGTTGCTTGGCAGGAGATGATGAGCGCATGCGCACTTTGCCGCTCTGTAGCTCGATTATCGTCTCTAGGTTGCGTTCGGTACAGGCAATTGTAGCCTGCTTTGCGCCGCTAAGAAATTCCTCCAGCCTAGACGGCACGTCCTTAAGACACAGCTCCCGCCTTTCCCCGTTTGCGGAGCGCACCGCAAACAGGCTCTGCGAAGTCCACAGCGGCTCGATTACTAGCTCTTGACCGTTCGCTGTTGCCCGTAGTCTAATAAAGGTGTCGCTCGCAAGCTTCTGTGCTACGGCACTTTGGATTAGTGCTAGTTGTGAGTCCATTTTTAACCTCCGGCCCGAAACTTTAGGTATCCTTCCCCGTAATAAACAGATGTATGACCTCTTACATCTGGGATGTAAGAACTTCTCTAACTAGAAAGGACGTGCAAACAGTGAAACAAAGTGGACGCATCCTTGGCGTGCTGTTAGTGGTGGTTGGATTGCTAGCGGTGCTTGGCATCTTTCTCGTTGGCTCCTATAACAGCTTTGTGCAGTTGTCCCAACAGGTGGACAGCCAATTCGCTAATCTTGAGGCGAGGCTGCAGCGGCGCTTCGACTTAATCCCTAACCTAGTAGAAACCGTGAAGGGCCATATGGCGCACGAACAAGAGGTATTCAGCAACATCGCGGAGGCACGCGCGCGCATGGCGGGAGCCCGCACCGTAGACGAGCGGTTGGGAGCCACCAATCAGCTAGAAGGGGCGCTCGGTAGGCTGCTCGTGGTCATGGAGAATTACCCACTACTAAAGGCACAGGAGTCTGTCAGCCGCCTGATGGATGAACTGGCGGGGACAGAGAACCGCATTACCGTAGAGCGAGATAACTTTAACGCCGTGGTACAGCAATACAACACCCGCATCAAATCGTTTCCTGCGGTTGTTTTGGCAAACATGTTTGGGTATGAGGCAAGAGCGTATTTTCGGGCTGACCCCGGTGCACAACAGGCACCGCGCGTGACCTTTCCTTAGCCCGAGAGCTGGATAGCGTGTGAAAAAACTTCTTGTCGCCCTGCTGCTGCTCGTTTCGCTCGCCTCTCTAGCTTCTGCGGCTATTCCGCCACGCCCAACTAATCTCACTTTTGTTAACGACTTCGCCAACCTGCTGAGCGCAAGTGAGGAGGAAGGCCTCACGGCGGTACTGGCTGGCATCGAAGCTGCGACCA
>QLUB01000061.1 GCA_018725205.1 candidate division NPL-UPA2 bacterium | reverse complement strand
TATTCTCTCGCAGGAAAGGCACAAGGAGTAACAGCAGGGCAACGGTGACGATACGCCTAGTCCATGCTATAATCTTCTTGGGGGTGACGTCATGGGCACAAAATGTCGCAAGATATTTAAGATCGGCAAACCCTTTGAGAAGAAGGTGCAAGTATCTCTTACTGCCGCAAAAGGAAAGAAGGCTGACTAACAAGTCGGCCTTCTCCTCTTTTGTGCTGTGGGTGGCTCACGCTTGCCGCTTGCCGCTTTACAGGCCGCTTCTCCCGCGCAAAAATTCACGAATACCCTCAAAATGCGCCTCTACCGCGCGGTTAATGAAGCTCTCGTCCGCTAAAAGGGCGGCGTCTCTATGGTTAGATAGGAACGCTGTCTCAGTGAGAATCGCAGGCACTGTGGTCGCCTGCAGCACCCTGAAATTAGCGGAGTGCATGCCTCTGTCCTCTATGCCTAAAGTCGCAAGATGCCGATGGACAGCTTGTCCCAGTCTGAAACTGCTGGGAGTGATACCGAAAAACGTTTTAGTACCCGAAACCTCTGTCAACGGATGAGCATTGTTATGAATGCTGACAAACACATCTGCTCGATTGTCGTGGGCTACTGCAATGCGTTCGTCAAGCGTTAGACGCACGTCAGAGGTCCTTGTCATGAAGACTTCGGCTCCGGCATCCTGGAGCAGCGTACGAAGCTTAAGTGCCATTCGTAAGTTTACGTCGCTCTCCCGCAAACCATTGACGCCAATTGCGCCGGGGTCACTACCCCCATGCCCAGCGTCGATGGCCACCTTAAACCCTACTAAGTCTCGCTTAACAGGTTCTGCACGGGTCGGAACTTCCGGGCTCAGAAAGCCAAAGGAGAGGAAGCTACCCAGAATAAACCCCTCGCCAGCCGCAGACGACACGCGTACCCAGTCGCCCTCGCGGCCGCCAAAAGAGACAACTTGTCCGGCAGGATGTGTGGTCATCACCGGGAAACTTGTGCCCGGGCCACGACGCTGGTTCACGGCATTAGCATCCACACGGGCCGTAGCCGCGCCCGCCACTCTGGCGATGTAGTCCTCCGACACAAATCCTATCGTGCCATTCTCCAACATTACTTGTGACCATGCGCCCGGAGTCAGTATTGCTACCAAAGTGCCTTGCGCCAACTGGGTTATTACTGGGAACTGGGTGCCAGTCCCTGCACGAACATTTAAGATGCTTGCGGTCACACGCGCCAGCGGCACTCCTGTTGCGTGGGGTTTTGCAGGCGCAGTGTTCTCCTCCGTTACAAAGTCACTGCGCACATAGCCCTGCAAGAGCGCGGTCTGCACTTTAAGCCACTCGCCTACGTTGCCCATAACCCGTAGCGACTGCCCCCGCTCGGCCACGGCAACTACGGGGTAGCCCGTGCCCGGTCCCTGCCGAACGTTGAGCCGCGCTACATCGACAGCAACAGCCCGCGCCGTTGTTGCCAGCCTAGAGTCCTCGACCAGATGCTGACCAAACACCCATCCGGCATTGCCGGTTGAGGTAACTACCTGCCTCCAATCACCTGACAAACCGACTACAACGAGTTCAGTGTTTCGTGCCAAGGTGCCGAGCACCCTAAAAGATTGGCCCGGACCACTGCGCAGGTTGAGTTGATTGACATTGACTACGCTGGGAGTGGCTGCCCACGCCGAAGACACAAAGACCGTCAACATCATGAAAGCTAGCCAAATTGCTATGCGTTTTTGCATGAGCCACCTCCTGTTCTTGATAGATCCACAAGAAATCTATTCTCTCTGTCAGGAGGCTTTTCCTGCTGATATAAACGAATTGAAACATTTACTAATTTCGCAGCTCGTCCTATTTGTATCCTTCTCGCCCGCAGTGTCGTATGTTGAAATGAAAGGGGGGATATGAGATGATGCACACTCGTCACGCCCGCTTCTGCCGCTTAGTGCGCAGAGGCATTCTGCACCAGCGGAGGACAGTGCGCGGCTTTCATGCTTTAGCAACGCTCTCTCCTAACATGGATGCCGCCGCCCTCATGCACGCGCTAGCCTGTAACGCACGCGCCTCGGTACGAGCCCTGCGCAGAATGGAAAGCCTACACTGCCTGCTGCAGAACAACAATACCCTGCTCTAGCTAACAGCCACACGGGGAGGCGAGTGCCTCCCCCCTGCTCTTGTGCGAACTACGTCGGCTTTATCATTAGAGGACTTTCGCGCTTGCATGTCGAAACAGATAGAACTAGCACGAGTAAGGGGTTAAATATGCGCAGAGTACCAACCACTTTCCTCAAACCTGGAATGTGCGTGGCTCGTCCGGTGTATGGCAGTGCCGGACAAGCTTTGTTGCAGCGCAATGTGATGCTAACGCACCGCTATATCTCCCAACTTAAGGGCCTTGGAGTGCCGTTTCTCTACATAGAGGATGGCCTCTTGGACGGATATCGCGTTGACGATGTCATCGCCGACGAAACACGCGCCGGTGCCGTCCACAGAGTGCGGAACCTCGTAGCGGCCATGGAGACGCCAAACCCCTTAGCTCATGTGTTGATGCGCACCAAAGAGGTGGCGCGCACGGTGGACACCATCGTCGAGGAGCTGTTTAGACAGCGCGAGATAATGGTCAACCTCACCGACATTCGCCTCGAGGATGACTATCTCTTCGGTCACTCCGTTAATGTTTGTGTATTGGCGATAATTACGGGCATAGCCTACGGCTTAAACAAAGAGCAGCTTAGTCACCTCGGAATTGGAGCCATTATGCTCGACGTCGGCATGAGCGTAATCCCGCAGACGATCCTGCGGAAGCCCTCTTTGCTCACAGTGCCTGAGTTTGAAGCAGTCAAGCAACATACCACGGCAGGGTATGAGATCCTCACAGCCCTGCCGCAAGCTAGAGATGTCGCTCACGAGCACCACGAACGCTATGACGGTTCCGGCTATCCACAAGGCAAAAAAGGCAACCAGATTCAGCTGCATGCGCAACTCGTATCGATTTGCGACGTTTACGATGCGGTAACAGCCGTCAGAGCACACCGCCCCGCCTATCCGCCGCATGAAGCGTTAGAGCTGATTGCCGGCTCCGGCAACCGCGCATTCCCGCTAGAACTTATAGCTAAGTTCCTTGAAAACGTAGCTGCATACCCCACAGGGGTCGTAGTAAAGTTTTCCGATAACCGCGTCGGCATTGTGGTAGATACCCCAAAGGGCCTCTACAAGTACCCACGCGTCAGAATGCTCTATGACCAACAAGGGCAACCCTATCCGGCGCCGTATGAGGTGAGCACCGCAGAGCACCCGACATTAGTCGTAAGCCGCATACTGTCGGAAGCCGAGTTTTCCCTCTACCGACGCCCAAAGTATGCGCAGAATTAGCACGGAATTTCTGACTCCGGGCATGGTAGTTGGCCGCAGCATCTATAACAGCCGCGGACAGGCGCTGCTCCGCGAGGGCACTGTGATCACAAAACGCTACATTGAGCGTCTCACGCTCCTCGGAGCCCCGTGCGTGTATATAAAAGACAATAGACTTCAGTTGCCGTTCGTAATCGACGTGTTGTCTAATGCCACACGGGTGAGCGCCATGATCAAAATTAGAAACATATTAGAGGAAGCTGAAATCACGGGAATTGCGATTAGGCCTAGTGCCGCTTCCGCTACCGTTAAAGACATGGTCGCCGAGCTTTTCCGCCACCGCAACATGGTGGTAAACCTGACCGACATACGACTTGACGACGACTACCTGTTTGCGCACTCCGTAAACACTTGTGTGATGGCGTTACTCGCGGGCATCTCACTGGGATATACGCGTGAGCGCCTGCACGATCTAGGGCTAGGTGCACTGTTTCATGATGCAGGGAAAATACTAGTGCCCAAAGCTATCTTAAACAAGCCTGGGCACCTCTCACCGGCAGAGACGGAAATAGTACGCCAACACCCTGTACATGGCCTAAAAGTGCTCAGAGATTTACCCGTAGCCCGCGATGTCGCCTACCGACACCATGAACGGTACGACGGCTCAGGTTATCCGCGCGGCATCAGCGGGCCTGAGCTAGATGAACTAAGCCAGCTGACTGGCATGGCCGATATCTTCGACGCGCTTACCGCGAACCGACCGTACCGCCCCGGCCACCCTCCCCGTGAGGCATACGAGTACTTGGCTGCAGGCGGCAATGTGTTGTTTGAGCTTCACCTCGTTACGGCTTTCCTCAAAAATGTGGCGGCTTATCCCTGCGGCGAAGTCGTGGAACTCAGTGACCAGAGCATCGCGATTGTCCTCGGCACGGCCTACGGATTCCCCCTGCATCCTATGGTGCGACACCTAGACTCAGGACAGACCATTGAGCTAGCCACCTCAAACCTAGATGTCATTAGAATCCTGCCGCCAAGCGAAGCCGAGCCCTTGCTCAGAGCGCTCTAAATCACTCCCGCGTTCGGCACAGAGCATCGAGAGCTGCCATTCTCTGCCTGTGGTCGCGCCGCGCACGCTCGGCACCCACAATGGCCACAGCTTCTGCGCACGCCTCGTCCATTTGTGCATTTATGATGATGTAGTCATAGTGCTGTGCGTAACGCATTTGATCTATGGCGTTGTTAATGCGATTAGCTAGGTTAGCTTCAGTGCTACGCTTCTCTATACGCTCCACCATCTCCTCTAATGAAGGCGGCGCAACAAATATGCTCACCAAGCGTTTCGCTAGGGCCTTATACTTAAACATGCCCTTGTAATCTAGCTCCATTAGGCGGTCTGGCCCGGTATCAGGGTTGAAGCTCGGGGAACCATAGTAGTGATCCTGATAGACCTGTTCCCACTCCGCAATCTCGCCTGCACTAACCTTTTTCAAAAAGCATGCCTGTGAGATAAAGTTATAGTCAAAACCGTGCTCCTCGTTAGCGCGCGGCGGACGCGTTGTGTATGTAGCAATTTTAACTATATTTGTGTATTGTTTTACAATAGCCCGCATAATCGTACCCTTGCCCGAACCTGACGGTCCCGTAACCACAAATAGAATCGGCTCTTGCATTGCTCGTCCCCCCGCACTCAGTTGAGCCATTATACCATACCCGCGTTTAGGCGCTAGTAAAAGGCCCCCCCCCCCGAACCGAGGGGGCCACAATCTCAGTCTCGCGCCACTGCGTCTAACGCTCCAAGAACTAGATGCGCCAGCCCGAAGCCGACTGCACCGTCCCGTATGGGGCCTTTTTTCATAAACAGTGCCGCACCCGCCACCGTCGCATCTAGGCCCGCCACAATCAAGCCCGTCGTCATGCGATTCATCTTCGCCCGCAATCTCATCTTGTTCACCTCCTGTTTTAGCTTGCCCCACTTTTGTTGCCCTCTCTCAGGCGCTGTGTTACTATAGGGCAAATTTAAGGAGGAGTGATGGCGGTGTCTAACGCGCTAGACATACTGCGAGAGCGAGGATTCGTTAAACAAACTACGCATGACGAGCCGCTGCGGAGTTTACTGGCCAACGAGAAGGCAACGGTCTACGTCGGAATCGACCCCACGGCTGACAGCTTACATGTCGGGCACTTTGTCTCGCTTATGGCTTTAGCGCACTTAGCACGTGCCGGGCACCGCCCTGTTGTTCTTTTGGGCGGCGGCACCGCCATGATTGGGGACCCGAGCTTCAAAACCGAGATGCGTCACATTATGTCGGTACAGCAGATTGAAACACACACGCATGGCATCAGTGCTCAAGTTAAGCGCTTGTTTAGTGCCATCACGCATAACGCACTGGTGCTAAATAACGCCGACTGGCTGCGCGAACAGAACTACATAGACTTTTTGCGTGAAGTCGGCGCACATTTTTCCGTCAACCGCATGTTAACTGCCGAATGTTACAAGGGGCGGTTGGAGAAGGGGCTCAGCTTCATTGAGTTTAACTACATGCTCCTTCAGGCCTATGACTTCCTGCACTTGTATCGCCACTACGGCTGTCGCCTGCAGATGGGAGGAGACGACCAGTGGTCAAATATCCTTGCCGGGGCCGACCTTATCCGCCGTGTGGAGCAAGTCGAAGCCTATGGCGTTACTTGGCCGCTGGTGACCACATCTAGTGGCAGCAAAATGGGGAAGACCGAGGCCGGCGCGGTATGGCTTGACCCCGCCCGCACCACTCCCTACGACTTCTACCAGTACTGGCGCAACTCACATGATGCTGACGTCAAGAAGTATCTCGCCCTGTTTACTTTTCTCCCCATGGGAGAAGTCGACAGGCTAGGCGCACTGGAAGGCCGCGACCTTAACGCCGCCAAAGAAGTACTCGCTTGGGAAGTGACGCGCCTAGTGCACGGCGAGGTTGCCGCAGAAGAGGCGCAGCAAGCGGCGCGCGCGCTTTTTAGCGGCGGTGAAAGTACCGAAGGTGTGCCCACTGTGGTGGTGGAGCACGCACTGCTCGTAACCGGGCTCTCGGTAGTCGACTTGCTTGTCCTCTGTGGTATTCTGCCAAGTAAAGGTGAAGTCAAGCGACTTATTCAAGGCGGCGGCCTCTACATTAACGAAATCCGCGTTGACTCGCCGGAGCAGAAGGTAGGCATAGAGAGCGTACGCGGCGGCGTAATTGTAGTTCGCCGGGGGAAGAAGCAGTACACCCACATTTGTGTGCAAGACTAGGGTGATAAGGAGAGGTGGTTCGAATGACATCAGGGTGTGCCTGTCAGGCAGCGGAAGAAAAGGACATCCCGTATGCGCAACTGGATGAGGTGATCGCCAGATACAAAGGAGAGGCGGCAGTCATTATTACCATCCTGCAGGATGTGCAGGAACTGCTCGGCTACATCCCGAAGCAATCGATTGCCTATTTGGCTGAAAAGCTGCATGTTTCACCGGCAAAAATCTATGGAATTGTCACTTTTTACGCCCAGTTCCGGCTTGCGCCAATCGGCAAATATAATTTAATGGTTTGCGAGGGGACCGCCTGCCATGTTAACGGCGCCAAGGCCCTGACGCGTGCCATTAGTGAGGAACTGAACATCGCGGGGGGAGAAACCACGGGGGACGGGCTGTTTACCATGGAAAGGGTGGCCTGCGTCGGCTGCTGCAGCCTGGCTCCGGTAGTCGTTGTCGACGGTGAGGCGCACGCCAATATGACACCTGCACGGGTGCGCCAGCTGATCGGGCAGCTGCGGGAAAAGGAGCAGCACTCCCAGGGAGTGCAGGCCGCAAAGGAGGTGCAGTAGGTTGCAGGAAAAGACTGTGGTTAAAGTAGGCCTGAGCACCTGCGGCATCGCCGCGGGAGGCCGGAAAACGTATGCGGCGCTGGAAAAGGAAATTGCGAAACACGGTTTGGACGTGGAGCTCCGACAAACCGGTTGTATTGGCATGTGCTACATCGAGCCGCTTGTGGAGGTACACTTGCCGGCCGGGGAAACTTTTTACTATGGAGCAGTAACGGAGGAGAAAGCAGCCCTCATCGTGGAGGAGCATTTATTAAAAAATGAGCCGCAGGACGGGCTGTTGATTTCCCGCGAGAAGGAGAACGTTTTCAGCAAGCAGGTCAGGGTGGCGCTGCGCAACTGCGGCGACATTGACCCGGAGTCTATTGCCGATTACCGGCGTAAAGGCGGGTACGAGGCTCTGCGGAAAGCGCTGCGGGAGATGAGTCCCGAAAAGGTGATTGAACAGCTGCTGGCGTCGGGCTTGCGCGGCCGCGGGGGCGCCGGATTCCTGACCGGGCTGAAGTGGCGTTTTACCCGTGCGGCCAAGGGACAGCCGAAGTACCTCGTCTGCAACGCGGACGAGGGAGACCCCGGGGCTTTTATGGATCGCAGCATTATCGAAGGAGACCCGCACGCGGTGCTGGAGGGGATGCTGCTGGCCGCCTACGCCATCGGCGCCTCTGCCGGTTATGTCTATGTCAGGGCGGAGTATCCGCTGGCCATTATGCGCCTAGAAAAGGCCATCCAGGCCGCTTTGCAGGCCGGGTACCTCGGTGAAAATATTCTGGGCACAGAATTTAGCTTTATTGTTAAAATCAAAAAAGGTGCCGGGGCTTTTGTCTGCGGTGAGGAAACCGCGCTGCTGGCTTCCCTGGAAGGAGAGAGGGGCATGCCAAGGCTGAAGCCGCCGTTCCCGGCCGAGCAGGGCCTCTGGAAAAAGCCGACCTGTATCAATAACGTGGAAACCTTTGCCAACGTCCCGTGGATTATCTTAAACGGAGGAGACAAATTCAAGGCTTACGGCACGGAAATGAGCAGCGGGACGAAGGTGTTTGCCCTGGCGGGCAAAATCATCCGCGGCGGTTTAATTGAAGTGCCCATGGGCATCACTCTGCGGGAAATTGTTTATGAGGTCGGCGGCGGCATTCCCGCAGGCAAAAAATTTAAAGGCATCCAACTGGGGGGCCCTTCCGGTGGATGTGTGCCCGAGAGCCTGCTGGATACGCCGGTGGACTATGAGTCTATAGTGAAAACGGGGGCTATCGTAGGCTCCGGCGGGATGATTGTCATGGATGAGACTACCTGTATGGTTGATATAGCCAGGTTTTTTCTGAATTTTGCCCAGAACGAGTCATGCGGCAAATGCGCGCACTGCCGCATAGGCACCAAGCGGATGCTGGAAATCCTAGTTCGTATTACGGAGGGCAAAGCGGCGCCGGAGGAGTTGGACCTGCTGCAGGAACTGGCGCTCGAAGTCAAAGAAGGCTCTTTGTGCGGCCTAGGCCAGACGGCTCCCAACCCGGTGCTGACCACCTTAAAATATTTCCGGGAGGAATACGAAACTCACCTCCGGGAACGAAAATGCCCGGCTAAAGTATGCCGTGAATTGCTTGCCTACACAATTGACGCCGCGGCCTGCATCGGTTGCGGACTTTGTTCCAGGCGCTGCCCGACGGCGGCGATTAGCGGTGAGAAAAAAGAGGCGCACACCATCAGCCAGGAGTTATGCGTGCGCTGCGGCAACTGTTTTGACGCCTGCAAGTTTAATGCAGTCCTGGTTGATTAGGCGAACGATTTTTGGGAGGGAGTGAGCCTTATGAGCAAGTGTAAGGTAAATATAGACGGCTGGGAGTTGACGGGCGAAGGCGGTCAGACCATACTTGACGTGGCTGGGGAGAACAATATATTTATCCCCACGCTGTGCCACAGCGGGGAATTGGAAATTTACGCCTCCTGTGGTCTCTGTCTGGTGGAGGTGGCCGGGATGCCAAAGCTGCTGCGGGCTTGTGCCACCAAAATCAGCGAAGGGATGGTCGTCTGCACTGATAACGAGAAAATCAGAAAAGCGCGTAAAACGGCGCTGGAGCTGATTCTTTCCGACCATCGCGGAGACTGCCGTGCGCCGTGCGTACTGGCCTGTCCTGCCAACTGCGATGCGCAGGGATATGTGGGCCTGATTGCCAACGGCCGCTACCGGGAGGCGGTGCAGCTGGTCAAAGAGTTTATGCCGCTGCCGGCTTCCATCGGCCGGGTCTGCCCCGCTCCCTGCGAGCAAAACTGCCGGCGGCAGTTAAAAGAGGGGGCGGTGTCCATCCGCTACCTGAAAAGGCTGGTCGCCGACCTTGACTTGGCTTCTGACCGGCCTTATGTGCCGGAGGTGGCAGAAGCTACCGGGAAGAAAGTTGCGGTTATCGGCTCCGGACCGGCCGGTCTTACCGCGGCTTATTTCCTGCGCCGCCGCGGCCATGAGGTGATAATATTTGAATCGTTACCGGAGCTGGGCGGGATGTTGCGCTACGGCATCCCGGAGTACCGTCTGCCCAAGAGTGTTCTGGACGCTGAAATCCGCCAGGTGCTGGACCTCGGCGTAACTGCCCGGGTAAACCTGCAGTTTGGCGAGGACTTTACGGTTGGCTATTTGTTTAAGAGCGGTTATGACGCGGTTTATCTGGCTATCGGGGCTCAAAACAGCAAGCGCATGGGGGTGCCGGGCGAAGACCTGCCGGGGGTGATCGGCGGGGCTGAGTTCCTGCGGGCCGTGATGCAAAACACTCCGGTCAGTCTTGGGGCTCGGGTTGCCGTGATAGGCGGCGGCAATACAGCCATGGATGCGGCCAGAACAGCGTGCAGGCTCGGCGCATCGCAGGTGATGGTTGTTTACCGGCGTGAGCGGGAGCAAATGCCGGCGCAAAGCATAGAAGTTGAAGAGGGCGAAGAGGAAGGGGTGAAGCTCCACCTGCTGACCGCGCCGGTTAAAATTGAAAGAAACGGCAGCGTGCTGATTATGACCTGCCAGCGGATGGAACTTGGGGAAGCCGATGCCTCCGGCCGGCGCCGCCCTGTTCCCATCCCTGGGGCCTTTTTCGACCTGGAGGCTGATACCGTGATTGCCGCCATCGGGCAGGATGTGGACGCGGCGGCTGTGGCCAGGGATGAGATTGCCATGAACCGCCACAGCACGTTGCAGGTGCGGGATACTACTTTTGCCACCAGCTCTCCCGGTGTTTTTGCCGGAGGGGATGCGGTTACCGGGCCCGGTATCGCCATTGAGGCTATCGGTGCCGGAAAGCGTGCCGCAGAAGTAATTGACCGCTACCTGAGAACCGGTGCGGAGGCACCTTACCAGACGGCCTATAACCTGGAGGAGAAGGAGCTGACGGCTGAAGATTTCAGGGAGGTGCCGCCTCAGCCAAAAATTGAGATGCCGGTGCTGTCGCCTGCCGTGCGTGTGCAGAGCTTCCGTGAAATCGAGCAGGGCCTGACAGCGGAGGAAGGGGCGAAAGAGGGAGAAAGATGCCTAGAGTGCGGCTGCCTAGATGCTTTTGAGTGCAAGCTGCGCAACTTTGCCCACCTTTACGCGGCCAGGCCTGAGAGAATTATCGGCGAGCGGCGCGCCGTGGAAGTTGTCAGCCATCCCCTGATCCGGCGTGAGCCGAGCAAGTGTATCCTGTGCGGTCTTTGCGTGCGTACCTGCACGGAAATTATCGGAGCTGAGGCGCTGGGTCTGGTTAAGCGCGGTTTTGAGGCTTATGTCAGCCCCTCGCTCGACCTGCCCCTAGAACAGACATCCTGCGTGGCTTGCGGGCAGTGCGTGGCCGTCTGTCCTACCGGTGCGCTGGTGGAAAGCCTGCCCTTTGCCAAGCCGGCACCCTGGGAAGCGCGCCGCACCCGTTCGGTTTGCGGCTACTGCGGTGTCGGCTGCAGCCTGGAACTGGAAACGGTCGGCGAGACGATTTCCCGTGTCCTGCCGGCAGCCGACGGCCCGGCCAACAACGGGTTGCTTTGCAAAAAGGGTCGCTTTGGCTTCGGCTATCATAACAGCCCCGAAAGGATTACTAGGCCGCTGGTCAGGGAAGACGGCGTGCTGAAGGAGACCACCTGGCAGGAGGCGATGCTTTGGATTGTCAAAAAGACCAAGGCCGTCAAGGCCCATTATGGCGGGGAGAAAATCGCGGTTTTTGCAGGACCCCGCTATACCAACGAGGAAGCGTATCTGATCC
>QLUB01000060.1 GCA_018725205.1 candidate division NPL-UPA2 bacterium | reverse complement strand
CGCCAACTCTGCACTTTTCGTTGCCAAACTGTGTACTTTTATATTGCCAGAAACACACCGGCTCCTACTCATCCGTAAAGCATTTAGTGCGACAGCTTAAAGGAATACCCCAGGTGTTCATCCCCCTTGAGTTTGACCCAGGACAAGCAGCACAGGTTGACTGGGGCTCTGCGGTAGTTTGCATGAAGGGCCACAGGGTCAAGGTTGAGCTGTTTTGTATGAGGCTATGCAACAGCGCGGCTCCCTTTGTGATGGCGTTCCCGACCCAGCGTTATGAGTCCTTTTTAGAGGGGCATGTAAAGGCTTTTGAGTTCTTTAAGGGAGCGTGTAGGACATTAATCTACGACAATGTTAAAACTGCCGTTAAAGAAGGCTGGGGCAAAAACGTCAAAGAAGAGCAAGCCCCGTTCAAGCTCCTTAAGGCTCATTACGTATTTGCGTCTAGGTTTTGTGCCCCCGGCAAGGGCAACGAAAAGTCGCTTGTGGAAAATCTTATAGGGTTATGCCGTAGAAACATGTTGGTGCCGGTCCCCCGGGTTGAATCATACGAAGAGCTTAATGCCTTGTTGCTCGAGGGCTGCGAGGAATACCACGACCACAAGATAGAGAGTCGACCAGAGAAGGTAGGCCAAATGCTGGCGGTGGAGCAACAACACATGATTCCACTTCCAGGCAAGCCATTTGACCCTGCAGTGGTCACCAATCCCCAAGTCAATAACCGTTCGCTGGTCAGGTACGACAATAGCTATTACTCCGTCCCTTGTAGGCTGGTGGGCAGTTACCTCACGCTTAAGGCGTACCCCCTCTTCATCGAAGTGTGGCACAAGCACGCATTGGTCGCCAAGCACGCTAGGTCCTACAAGCAAAGTGATGTCGCTTACGAATTGGAGCACTACCTGCCCATACTAGACAGAAAAACCCGAGCTGTGCGAGATGCAGCGCCAGTCAAGCGCACCGTACACGCAAGCATCCGCGCGTTCGGAGAAAAGCTTACTGACAGAGGCTTTGTGGACGTACTTAAACTAGCCGTAGATTATGGCGAAACAGCCGTAATTAAAGCAATAGAGCTAGCCATTCATCATGAGCAGTACGCCTTTGAAGCCGTGCGCTTCAATGTATTACAGGCACTGCAGCCGGCGCGCCTCAAGCCCGGCGCCATAGACGTAGACCCGTCATTGCCGTTAGTGAACCCAGTGGATTTAAGCACTTACGACGTGCTCTTAGGCAGGGTGGCTGACAATGAGTGAGCATAAGGCATTAATAAGCCTGTACGCAAAAGAGCTGAAGCTCCCAAGCTTTGCTGCTCGTTATGCTCAAGTGCTCCGGGAGGCCGAACAAGGTGGGCTTGGGTACGAAGAATTCCTTGTGCGCCTAATGAAAGGTGAACTGCAAAACCGCAGAGAAAACCAGCGTAAACAGAGAATCCGTCAAGCCAAATTTCCCACTATGAAGACCTTGGACACTTTTGACTTGAAGAACCTGCCGAATGTAGATCCGGCACAGCTCTTTAATCTGGCGGAAGGCAACTTTATCGACCACCAGGAGAACGTAGTGTTCATTGGAAACCCAGGAACTGGGAAGACGCACCTAAGTATCGCCCTCGGGGTGGCTGCCTGCAACAAGGGCTACCGTGTTCGTTTTTACGCAGCCGCGGGCCTCGTAAACGATCTGGTAGAAGCCAAGGAGCAGAAGAGATTATCTCGCATGGAGAAGCAGCTCCGTAAGGTCCAGTTGCTCATCCTCGATGAGTTGTCTTACCTCACGTTCAATCGCGCCAGCGCAGAACTCCTTTTCCAGGTGCTTTCTTCCCGCAACGAAAGAGGGAGCGTCATAGTTACCACTAACCTTGAGTTCTCTCGCTGGACAGAGATATTCAACGATCCTATGCTTACAGCTGCCACTGTAGACCGCATGACGCACAAATCTCACATCATAGACACCAATGGTAGCTCATACAGGCTACGCCAGAGGTTAGCACAAACCAGTGTTGCTGGCGGCCCCTTAACTGGGCAGGCCTGAGTAACAAGCGAGCGAGGGGCGAAGGTATGAGGTATAAACTGACTGAGAGCGCCCAACTTCCGACTAAACAGGCATATTTTCCCTCCCCCCCTAGGGGGGGAGGGAAAATATGCAGCACCCCGCAGCTCTCCGTCAACGACATAGGAGGCGAGCATCGATCCGTCCACAAAGTTTCACAACTGCCCATTTCTAGTGGCTCGGTTTGTCTTAAAACTGACAAGCGCTAGGGGTTGCACTGCACGAAAGGAGGAGATACGGACAAGTACAAAACAGGGAGATCACAACGTTACCAACCACTGAACTGCCTGGGGTGGTTCAATTTCAAAATGTCTCCAGTGGTTCAAAAACAGATTGCCACATGGTTCATTTTTTGATTGACATTCAGAACTGTTTTTGGCACAGCGGTCTTAGTGTTTAAGCATGGCCTGCAACTCACTTAAGCTAATCACAGCTACCCCCAGTGCCTGGGCTTTCGTGAGCTTCTCCCCCGCCTTCTCGCCTGCTAAGAGGTAGTTAGTGCGTGCGCTTACAGAACCGCTCACCGTTCCACCGTGAGCTAAGATGAGGCCCGTCGCCTCCTCACGGCTTAGCCCCGGCAGCGTACCGGTAATCACAAATATGAGCCCGGCGAGGCTTGTCCCTGTGTGACTCCCAGTGAATCTAAGATTCACAAGGTACGTGAAATTAACTTCTGCCCGCTTGAGCTTATCTAGCAAAGTGTGGGTGGAAGGCAAAGCGAAAAACTCGGTGATGCTCGCGGCCATTTTGTCGCCGATGTCGGGGATAGCAACTAGATCCTCATAGCGAGCTGTCCCTAGCTGCTCCAAGTTCCCGAACCCCTGCGCGAGGGTAAGGGCCGCCTTTGTCCCTACTAAGGGAATACCGAGGGCGGTAAGCAAGCGTTCAAGCGAGTTGCCGCGACTCTTATCTATAGCTGCAAGCACTTTAGCCGCAGACTTAGCTTGCAGGCGCGGTAGCTTAAGTAAGTCTTCGCGGGTGAGAAAGTATAGGTCCCCGGCGTCCTGCACTAGGCCATGTGCAAGCAGGTTGGCGACTAAAGCCTCCCCAATGCCCGTGATGTCCATCGCCTCGCGCGAGACAAAGTAGATGATGCGCTCGCGGAGCAGCGCCGCACAGGCGGGGTTTGGGCAGCGCCACGCCACTTCTCCCGCCCTTTGCACAGCTGGCGTCCCACACTCCGGACAGTTGGCGGGGTAGACAAATGCTTTTTCCGCCCCGGTGCGGCGATCTACAAGCGGCCCTAACACTTCGGGGATAATTTCCCCCGCTTTAGCCACGTACACAAGGTCGCCGATGCGAATGTCTTTACCCGCGATAAACTCAGCATTGTGGAGCGAGGCGCGGCTTACCAGAGTCCCGGCAATGGCGACCGGCTCTAAAACGGCGGTGGGGTTAAGCGTGGCCGTGCGCCCAACAGTGATTTCTATATTTAGCAGCCTAGTCACGACCTGCTCCGCAGGGAATTTATAGGCTATAGCCCAGCGCGGGCTCTTGGCCGTTGCGCCTAGCTGCCTTTGCGCGTCAAAGTTGTTCACTTTGATGACGATGCCGTCAATGTCGTAGGGCAAGGTGTGGCGCTTAGCCTGGTATTCGAGGCAGAGATTAAAGGCTGCGTCAATAGAATCCACGGTCTGCCGCAGCGGGCTCACTTTAAGACCGGCGCGAGCAAGAAGGGACAAAGCATCCTCATGCGACTTTGGATCTGTGTCAGCGGCCTCCAGTTCAGATAGCGCGTAAAAGACTACATCTAGGTTGCGTTTGCCCGCCTCACGCGCGTCAAGCTGCCGCAAGGAGCCTGCGGCGGCATTACGCGGATTGGCAAACACCTGGAGCCCCTGCTCGGCCCGCTCCTCGTTAAGCTTCGTGAAGGCTACCCGCGGCATATAGGCCTCCCCGCGCGCTTCTAGCGTCAACGGTAAGCGCAGTGTGAGGGGCAGGGACCGGATAGTGCGTATATTTGCCGTAATGTCCTCGCCTGTCTCGCCGTCGCCACGCGTAGCTGCCTGCACGAAGTGGCCGTGTTCAAAACGGACGGCTACAGCTAAGCCGTCGATTTTTAGCTCCACTACATATTGGACTTGGCCGTCGTATGTTTCGCGGACACGGCGGTCAAAGCTCTCGAGTTCCGCGCGGCTAAAGGCGTTAGCTAGGCTAAGCATGGGTACGCGATGCCCTACGGTGTCAAAGGCCGCAAGTGGGCGCGGTGCGACGCGCTGCGTCGGGGAGCTAGGCAGGACAAGTTCCGGATGCTCTGCTTCAAGTGCGCGGAGCTCGCGCAGCAAGTGATCGTACTCGGCATCGGAAATCAGCGGCGCGTCCAGCACATGGTAATGGTAGTCATGGGTGGCAATGTCACGGCACAGGGTCTGGACACGTTCCCTTACGTCTAGGTGAATCTTAGATTCACTAATTGAACTCACCTCTCATGTAGGCTAGAATCACTGACCGTTAACCGGAACCAACGGGGCGTACTGCAGCGACAGCGTCTTAATGCCGTGGGGAGGCGCGAAAGCGACTGTCACCAACGTATCCTCTCCCTTGGTGGTGACGTTAACGACCGTGCCAACGCCAAACTTAGGATGACTAACTTTATCTGCCGGGGCGAGCGCCGCCGCATCTGCCGACCTTACCTTTGGCACTATTGGCGCATGCGCTTGGCGCATCCCTAACTGCGGCTCGGCCATAACTCGCTCGCGCAGACCCCCGCGGTGTACTAAACATGCCGCAGGGATTTCTGCTACAAAGCGCGACGGCAGACTATAATTGGTTCTGCCATACAGAAGGCGTTGCTTGGCATAGGTAAGAAACAAGCGCTCCTTGGCGCGGGTGATGCCTACATAGCAGAGGCGCCGCTCCTCCTCGAGCTCTGCTGCCTCGCCGTGCAAGATGCGGCTATGGGGGAATACCCCTTCTTCAAGGCCCACGAGGAAAACTACCGGGAATTCCAGCCCTTTCGCGGAGTGCAGGCTCATCAGGGTAACTGCCCCGCCTGACGATTCGCTCTCATCGTCCGCCGACGTCACGAGGCTAACGGAGTTGAGAAAATCGAGCAGGGTGCTGTCCGGATTCTTTTCCGCAAAGTCTTGGGCTACTGACACAACTTCCGCTAAGTTTTCTTGGCGGGAAAGGGCTTCGGGTGTCGTGTCCGCTATATATTGCTGTATAAGACCCGTTTGCTCCAGCACCTGTGTAACAAACTCATGCAGCTCGACAAACTCAGCCTGCCGCGCCAAGGCGGTAATCTGCTGCGTGAAGGCAGTAAGCTTACCAAGCGTTCCTTGCTTTAATCCCAAGGACGCCGCCTCACTCCCTGCGGCTTCAAACAAGGGACACCCCTTATTGCGCGCGTGCGTTTCAAGTCTGGCGAGAGACACTTCGCCGATGCCGCGTGCGGGGACGTTAACGACCCGCCTGAAACTCACATCGTCCCGCACATTGACAATTAGCCGCAGGTAGGCCAGCAAGTCTTTGACCTCCTTGCGCTCATAGAACCTTAGCCCGCCAACAATGCGGTAAGGAATATTCATACGCATAAAGACTTCCTCGAACACGCGCGACTGAGCGTGCGTGCGATAGAGCACGACGCAGTCTGCGAACTCGTAGCGGCCGCGTGCGGCAAGCTCTTCGGCAATAGTGTGCGCCACAAAGAGGGCTTCTTCCTGCTCCGTCAGCGCCGTAAACAGCGTTACAGGGTCCCCGTCCTGATTGGCAGTCCATAGCTGTTTCTCTTTGCGGGTGACGTTGTGGGAGATGACGCCGTTGGCGGCAGTGAGGATGCACTGCGTGCTACGGTAGTTTTGCTCGAGCTTAAAGACCACCGCCTCGGGATAATCGCGCTCAAAGTCTAGGATGTTGCGTAGGTTTGCGCCGCGCCATCTGTAGATGCTTTGGTCGTCATCCCCCACTACGCTTAAGTTGCGGTGTCGAGCGGCCAGCAGATTAGTGAGCGTATACTGCGCAAAATTAGTATCCTGATACTCGTCCACCAGTATGTGCTTAAAACGCGTCTGATAGTGCTCGCGCACATTTAGGCTCTCTGTCAAGAGCCTTGTCGCGAGCAAAAGCAGGTCATCAAAGTCGAGCGCGTTGTGCCGGCGCAGCAGTTTTTCATACAGAAGATAGACCGAGGACACCTTGTCGGTGTAATAATCTCGACTTCTCCCTGCGAACTCCTCGGCATCCTGCAGGTTGTTCTTGGCGCTGCTGATCGGTGCCAACATGGACTGCGGCGGATACCGCTCGGAGTCGATGTTTTGCTGCTTGAGACAGGTCTTGATCAGGGCAAGTTGGTCTTGTGTGTCGTAGACGACAAAGTTCCGGTTAAGTCCTATGGCATCACCATGTTGCTTCAGGATACGCATAGCTGCGGCATGAAACGTAGATATCCAGAGGTCTCGTGCCTCCGGCAACAGCCGAAGCAGACGCTCGCGCATCTCGTTTGCCGCCTTATTCGTAAAGGTTATAGCGAGAATGTGCCATGGACTTACGCCGACATTGTTGACGAGGTGAGCAATGCGCTGCGTCAGCACCCGCGTCTTACCGCTACCGGCCCCGGCTAGAATCAGCAGGGGGCCGTGACCGTGTTCTACCGCTTGCCTTTGCATGGGATTAAGGGATTTCTCTAATTTCGACTGCACGGCTGTCAACTCCTTAAAACAAAAGACCCCGCGTGGAGCCGCGGTTTACATCCCAGCAACCTGTAGCGGGAGTGGGGTCGTAAGCGTTCGCATCAGTCCGCACAGCTCTTCCACATCAAACGGTTTGACGAGCCGTGCCGCCACGCCGAGACGCTCGGCTTCGCTGATCATATCTGTTTCTTGGTAGGCAGTTACTAACACCACCGGCACGCCTACTTCCATGTCACGCCGCAAGATACGCAGAGTCTCAATGCCTGACAGCCCGGGCATTTTCATGTCCAAAAAGATAATGTCGGGCGCACACTCTGACGCTACTTTCACGCCTTCACAGCCATTCCCTGCTTCGACTACTTCACAGCCGAAAACGCCAAAGATTTCGCGGAACAACGCGCGGATGCCGGCTTGGTCATCGATGATCAGCACTCGCTTTCTTGCCACAGGCTGGTCACTCCCTGCACTCCCCTTACGCAAGAGTCTACCATAAAACATGGCAATGTCAATATTTTGTGGTACAATTTTCTTACACCACAAGCTGTTGTGGTCTACTTCTCCACTAGACGTGTTTGTTCGACGGCTAAGGAGAGCAAGTGCCGTTTTATGACATGCTTCGGACATGCTCCTGCCCTATTTCCCGGGAAATTACGACAACAAAGGCGAAGCGGCTGGAAACTTCGCGCGAGCATGGACGTAGTAAATGATAGGAATCTTTTTGGGAGGGCTTGAACTTGGACGCGTGGTTAACCTGGGTAATTCTTGGTCTGGCGCTGATGGGGTTTGAAATGATTACGCCAGGATTTGTGATCATGTGGTTTGGAGTGGGGGCCTTAATGGCGGCCTTAGTGGCATACCTTGGATTCCCAATCACGGTGCAGCTTCTGTCGTTGATCCTGACGACGGTGGTACTCCTAGTATGTAGCCGAAGCCTCGCGGCCAAAGTAAGGGGGAGGGAGAGAGGGAAGTAAAAACTAACTACAACGCCATGGTCGGCAAGACGGCGACTGTGACGCAGAGCATCTTTGCTGTGACCGGCCTTGGTGTGGTTAAGGTTCTAGGAGAAGAGTGGTCGGCGCTCGCGGAGACGGCGCGCGACATCCCCGAAGGTGAGAAGGTGGAGGTAGTCGGAGTCACCGGCGTCAGGCTCGTGGTCCGAGCACTTACACTTAACACAGACCAAAACAAGGAGGGACTCAAGTGATACTTTGGGTACTCTTACCGTTTATCCTCATCGTCGCTTTCGCTTCTTTGCGGGTTATCCGCCAGTCTACCGTAGGTGTGGTAGAGCGCCTCGGCAGCTACAACCGCTTGTTGCCTAATGGCCTGCAACTTGTAGTGCCATTTATTGACCGAGTGCTGCCGCTGATTGACCTGCGCGAGCAAGTGATGGACTACCCACCACAACCGGTCATCACTAAGGACAACGTAACCATGCAGATTGACACCGTGATTTACTACCAGATAACCGACCCGGTTAAGTCAACGTATGAGATAGCGAAGCTGCGCACCGGCATCGAAACGCTTACGCAAACGACAATCAGGAACGTCATAGGTGAACTGGCCCTAGATGAAACGTTGACCTCGCGTGAGCGCATCAATGCGCAGCTGCGCCTCACCCTCGACCAGGCGACTGACAAGTGGGGCGTCCGGGTTAATCGCGTAGAGCTAAAGTCGATCGAGCCGCCTAAAGACATTAAGGACGCCATGGAGAAACAAATGCGGGCAGAGCGCGACAAGCGGGCGCAGATCCTCGCCGCAGAAGGCGAGCGTGCAGCTAACATTCTGACGGCAGAGGGGCGCAAAGAAGCTACTATCCTAGGGGCAGAAGCCGATAAGACACGCGCCATTCTGGCGGCGGAGGCCACCAGACAGCAGCGGATTCTCGAGGCCGAAGGGGAAGCCGAAGCCATCCTAAAAGTAAACGAAGCCAGAGCCCGCGGCCTGACGATGATTAAAGACGTACAGCCTGATGCCGCTTTACTCACTCTCCAAGGCTTCGACGCACTAAAGGAAGTGGCGAAAGGACAAGCGACGAAGATTGTTATCCCTAATGACTTGGCCAGGCTAGCCGGAAGTTTGGCTGCACTGGCGGAGGTCGTGAAGAAATAAGGGACTAGCTAGTGCTACCATAAACTATTATAATCTAACCGGGGCCTAACGCCCCGGTTTTTTAAAGTGAGGAGGAGTAGAAATGCGTATTGTAGATAACCGCGGCTTAAAGTGCCCCGCACCGGTGATCAACACCAAGCGAGCATTGGATGAGAATAGCGGCGAGCCAATTGTATCCGTAGTAGATAACGAAGTCTCAAAGAGCAATGTGCTTAAGTATGCCCGCAGCCAAGGCTTCCATGCCGAAGTCCGTCAAGAAGGAGCGGCCTTTTTCATTACAATTGGCGATGCGAGTACGGGTAGAGAGCATGTAGCGGTTGCACGTATAGAGGATTCGCCGCAGTCGTCCGGACCGACCCTCTACCTCGTCACAGCAGACGAGTTTGGGCGAGGGAGTGGAGAACTAGGGCGCGCTTTGCTGAAGACCTTTCTCTACGCGTTAGCAGAGACGGGAGAGAGGTCTAACCACCTGGTTTTTCTCCACGGCGGGGCTTCCCTCACTTGCGCGGACTCACCTGTGCTGGCAAGCCTGCAGAAACTCCAAAGCAGTGGTTGGAGTATCGCTACTTGCGGCGCCTGTCTTGACTTTTACTCGCTTAAGGACAAGTTGACGATCGGGGAAGTTACTAACATGTACTCCATCGTTCTACTCATGCAGAGTGCCGCAAAAGTAATTACTATTTAGTGTAGTAGAGGCAGGATTATTAGCGAAACTAACGAATTATTAAGACTTAGAGCCACCATAGAGAGTGAGGTGAATAATTTGGCTAATTCCAAAACAATCACCAGCAAGCACATCATCTATGCCGTGGGGGCATTGGTAGTGCTCATAGGTCTTGCCGCAGCCTTCTATATGCTGCAACTGCGGCATGAAGCTACCGCTGCCCTCGCGGTGACGATTGAGCCCATCGACTTTTCTTCTATTCATGAGGGACACTATATCGGTGAATACAGGCTCGGCTGGACTACATACAAGGTTGAGGTTGAGGTCTACAACCGTCGGATCTCGGGTGTAGAAATTCTGCGCAACCGCAACACCCGCCAAGCCCGCATGGCCGCCGAGGAAATCGTAGCAAGAGTGATAGCGCGCGGCAATGTCAGCGTCGACGTGGTGAGCGGCGCCACTACCTCCAGCACAGGCATTCTGAAGGCCATCGAACAGGCCCTAAAGCACGCTCCCGCCTGCCCCACCTGATAGAGGCACATTGGCTGCGGCGCAGCCTAAGGGATTTATATTAGCATTCAACAGGCATGAGACTCCCTGCAGAGATTGCATGGAGTCTCATTTGACATTTTGTTTAGCAAGAGTGGGTTTACAGCTGAGGCACAGAAAGCTGCCAGTGAGCAGGGTATACGCTTAGTGGGCGTAGAGGACCTGTTTGTTAGTTCAGGGGCACCTGCAGAGAAGGGCCAGTGGTTTGACGAGCAGCGGGTCTTCAGCGCTTTTGCACTAAACGCACCAGTCGCGCCGAGTTTGCCTCGCCCCTCTCACGGTGGGGTAGCTTGAGCTGATCAATGACCACTGTCGCAGTGCCTTGTGAGCCGATAGGGCCAAATGCGGCATGGGGCGCTAAGTGAAAATAGCTCGTCTCCCCGCGCGAGTCCTCGGCGATATGCGGCACTTTCTGTCGGGATGCTGCGTCGAGCACAAAATTAACAACCGGCGAGTCATCGTAATTGCTCATGAAAAAATGGTAGTCGCCACTTAGCGTTAAACGACCCGAAAAAGTTACGGAAAAGTGCAGCGCACTCCACGCCTGTTGCTCAAGGTACATCTCGGCAACTAAGAGCCCTGCTACCCTATCCCCGACCTCGAGGTCTTTAATGCTCACGGTGTTAGAGTCGTGCACTCGGCCGGTGCTTCTAACGACACAACCTGCGGTGACCGCCAAAACCGTCACGACCAGCAAGAAACCGATTAGCCTAAGCATCTGACAAACCTCCTAACTACTATCTACGATGGGGACGGTCCCAAAAGGGTTCAATCGGAAGTTTTACGCGAAAAAAGCTCAAATACCGCTATTTGGCAGAAACTGAGCTGATTGCTGAATTTGCGTGTTCTGGCAAATTCATTTGTACTCGCAAAATTTCCGATTGCCCAGAAGAACGAAGTCGCGATGATAGCTATTCTTTCTATGGGGATTCAATAAAAAAACAAGGCACAAGGGGAGAACCTTTTCGCATGATGAGTATAGCACAAGCACTGCCTTTCTTCTATGTGCACTACGAAATGCGAGCCCCTCCTGTTTGTGGTGACCTTGCGGGCATCACAAATTGGGAGGGTTGTTCATGTTTAGCATTAACCACGAGCTGGAGCTATATTTTGAGCTTAAGGGCACGCCAGAGTCATCGCGAGAGTCGTATGCGCGCCGAGTAGATGCCTTCGTAAAGTTCTTGCAGGGCAAGGATAAGAGCGCAGATGAAGCTGTTACGAGAGATGTCCAGGAATATATCCTGTACCTGAAACGGGAGAAAGGTCTATCCGCGGGAACCATTAATACCTACATTTCCTCATTAGGTTTTTCTTCATCCACGCCCTAGGTAAGGAGTGGGACAAGAACAAGATTCCACGGAGGTTTTACCCTAGTTACCAAGCGCATTACAAGTCATCGTCCCAGCAGGCCAAAGTGACCAAGAGC